>JAYYRF010000220.1:0-4367 GCA_036127535.1 Myxococcota bacterium
CCCGTCGAGCCTCCGAAGGCGATGCAGCAGCCCTTAGAGGGAGGTCCTTTCCCCGGTATATTACTTACACAAGCCTGGTTTTGGACCGATGAGTATAATAAGCCCAAGCCAGGACCTGCCCGACTCGAAATTTGGCGGCAAGGCCCTGACGGCTGGATGATGACGCGGGTAGAGGACTCCGAATCCAATGTCTTTCACAAAGCCCTATCTTACCAAGGAGGAATCCTTACCATTGGTGCGGAAGGGGCGCTTATGAAAAAATGGAGTTTCTCCGAAGGAACGTGGAAGGGAGACTTACTGTGGAAGCAATCTTGGGGCGGCAAGTTTAACCGTCTTCGAGATATAGAAGTTGGCGATGTCGATCACGACGGAGAAGATGAGCTCGTTTTGGCGACACACGACTCTGGTGTGGTTGCGGTATACCAAAGCAAAGATAACATCACAGAACTCGATAAAAAAGCGGATACATTTGTCCATGAAATCGAGATTGGTGACATAGACGGAGACGGAAAGAAAGAGTTCTTTGCTACGCCGTCCGATCGGAATACCGCTAAAAAATCACAGGGCGGAAGCGTTGTGATGTATCGCTTCGATGGTGAGAAGTATCAAAGAACGGTTGTAGAGACCATGGAAAAAACCCATGCCAAAGAGATTCTCGTAACCGATACCGATGGTGATGGAACGGATGAGCTGTATGTCGTAAAGGAAGCGGTACAGGCGAGTGGTGGAATTATCATCACTCCCGTACAAATTTGGCAATATATGCCCAAGGACGATGGTTCCTTTGCCAAGAAATTGATTCATACGATTAAAGATTCTCAAACGCGATTTTTAATCTCCGCCGATTTAAATCACGACGGGAAAAAAGATTTGGTTGTCGCTTCGATGAAAGCGGGTCTTTGGCTACTGGAACGTTCTGCAGACAGCAAGTGGACGCCTTCCTTGATCGATAAGAACTCTTCTGGGTTTGAGCACAGCATATACGCCGCCGATCTCGATGGAGATGGTAAAAAAGAGTTGTACGTTGCCGCAGATAACCAAGGGGAATTGAATCGCTATCTTTGGGACGGCAATGTTTTCCAAAAAGATACGATCGGTAAGATTCCCAAAAATACCATTACATGGAATATTACAGCGGGCTCTTTTTAGCGGCGGCGCTTCGCGCTTCGCGCTTCTCGTGTTCGTTTCATATCTTCATCTTCGACAAAGTCTACGTCGTCGACACCACTCGCGTCGATATTCCAGCCGTCGAGTACACCGGCGATTTCCATGAGTCGCTCAGAAGACGATTTTGGAGGTTCTTGTGTAATGGGCTTAGACGATACGACTTTCTCTTTGCCCGCTTGCTCTTGCTCTATGTCTTCGACCAAGCGACGAATTTTTTCGTTGGCCGTGCTCAATTGCATGTTCATCGATGCCAGCAGAAGGTGCCGAAAGGCCGAACAGGGTGCAGACGCTTCGGATAATATATCCCGAAAGGTATCGAGGCTGATAGAGAGGGAGCCCACCTTTCCAACGGCAAGACAACTTGCAGAACGCGCGGAACCATCGACCAATCCCATTTGGCCAATCATGGTGGGGGCTTTCAATACAGCGAGTTCTCGGGGTCTACCCTCTGTATCGTTTCGCATGACCCGCACGCTACCTTTTAAAATAATAAACATATCGCTAGAGGGGTCTCCCTCTGCACAAATGACCTCGCCATCAGACCAAGAGACAGGGCGTCCTTTGCACATGGCTTCTGCAAGATCGATCGAGCGAGAGCTTCGAACCTGATAGGAACGAAGAAGAGTTCTGGCGATGGGACGAAGGGTTGCTGCATTCATGGAAACTCCTATTTACCAAAGAGGGATCGCAAACGTCCCAGCAGAGAAGCGTTTTCTTTTTGTTCGGGTTCTGTATTTGATTCTTTTGGTTTTTTGGCCTTGGTTTCATCCATCCATGCTTTTTGGATCTCTAAATTGGTCGATCGAATCCGACGGGCCATTGTCGCGATAAGATGCTGCTCGAGTGCAACCATAGCGGGGTTGGTCGAGTGAGTTTGCATGATACGAGGGGTGAGTTGTAGGCAAATGCTGGGTTTGGCTGCTTTTACCGTCGCATTGCGAATACCATTGCTGTGAAAGAGTCCTTGCTCCCCGAAAATTTCGCCCGGATGAATGCTCCCAACGTGTCGGGTGCTGGTATCGGTCTGAACGGATACGTCGAGTTTGCCGCTCAGCAGAACCATGGCATTAATGGCCAAGTCGCCTTGGGTACAAATAACTTGTCCAACACTGTAATTGGTCGGTTCGCACTCCTTCAAGAGCGCCTGAAGGGCGTCCTTTTTTACACTTTTAAACATGTGCATTTTTTTGAGTGTAGCAATAACGTTTGACATCGATGTTCCTCTATTTTACAGGGAGAGAGCGCCTTGTTTTTGTTTGATAAAGCTCCAGTGGTTTGCTTTGTCTCGTTTGAGTACAATGACAGACGCAAAGGTTACAAGGGATATTTTTAAGCGAAATTCTTCTTTAAACATCGCGATGGTTGGGTGATGACCCACTAAGACCCACGGGTTCGGAGATGCTCGAAAAAGCTCTTCGCCGAAGCAAAGCCAGTCAGACCAACTATCGGGTATGTTTTTTAATGCAATGGATAATTTTTGTTCGTGAAATTCTTTTTGAATCGCTTGGGCGGTTTGTATCGTTCTTTTCGTGGAGGTCGAAGCGATATTTTCCGGCACAATACCTTGTTCTCGAATCCAAAAAGCGGCTCGGCGGGCAAGTTTTCTGCCAAAGGGAGTCAAGTTTGGATCTTCCTTTGCCTTCTCTTTTTCTCCGTGGTGAACGAAAATGATCTTCATGTGCTGATTCCCTATGTTCAAAGGAGCATATATTCTGTTTAGAAGAACAATTCAACGGGAAGATTTAGAACCATTTACAATCGGGTTCACTGACGAAATTAATTGCAGATTCCGATGCGTAACCCCAGCCAAAGGCTTGTCCGCTCGACTGAAAATAGAATACAGAGTTACCGTTTTGCATGAGAACTTCGTAGGTAGAACTCCAATATTGCTCGGAAGGGGAATTCCATAGTTCTTGTGGACAGCTCGTCGAAGATGAACTAATCGCGGCGTCGACGTTCAACGCAAAGTCACATGCGAGACAAGTGACGAGATCCTCTTCGGTGATTTCCATGTCCCAACTCACTTCACATGGAACCCCTCCTGAAGCTTCCCAATACGCGTTGGGAAAGAGGATCCATTTCTCTCTTCCAATCCAGCGGCTTCCGTCTCGAATATAGGTTCCAACAAAATAGCTTGTTGCGCCGGGATGCTGCAGGTCTTCACTCATGTCATCACAAGCGGTCGCGTCGAGTTCTTCGAGCACACTCGGAAGATTGGCCTCTCCAAAAATTGGATCGTTTTCCCAAGAGTTTGCGGTATCGTTTTCCGTTGTATTTTGGTCTTCTGAGGACGTGAGATTGGTGTCTTCGGAGGCATCTTCTTCGGAGACATCTCCGCTTTTGAGATCAAAGCCAAGCCCACAGGCAGAGCAGATGAACATGGTCAAAAGGATTTTCAGTCCTCGAGTTGGGCAGAGAACGTGCGTTTTTTCCACAAGATTTGATCGGGGCCTTCTTTCCATTTTACTTCTTTTTCGGTGACTTCAACAATCTTGAATCTTAGAATAGCATTTTTTTCGAGGTTGAGCTTCGCTTGGCATCGTCCTTTGGACTCTTTTAACCGCAGTCCTTTGTGTGGATTCCATCCGCCGAGCTCCATTGCAGAACCGACAATCCGCAGGTCTTGATCTTTACAGGGATATACATCGAAGGTGACAGTTCTCTTTTGGGGAGAGGGCTGCTTTTTTTTCCACAGCCACATTCGAGTGCTGTGAGGACGTATTTTTTTGCCCTGACAAGGCTGGAAGGTATCGGTTGCTTCAAAACAGTTCGATAAGGAGTGGGAGAACGCGATCGGTTTTTTTCCTCGGTTGATGGCGACGGTCGCCGCAGCCCCATCGAGATATTGCGTATAGATAAACACATTTTCATCGAGTCTATCTACAAATCCCACACCGCGCTCCAGTACCGGATTTTCTCTGCGAAGCGTAACCAACTTGGTGATCATATCAGAGAGTCTTCCCTCGACTCCCCAGGGCATATCTGCTCGGTTTAAAGGCTCTTTATCCCCCTTGAGTCCGTGCTCGGTTCCGTAGGTGAGCATCGGAAGTCCACGGATCGAGAATTGGAAGAACAGCGCTTGCATCGCATCTCTTTCAGAGCAAATACTGTGCAAACGAGGAAGGTCGTGATTATCCAAAAAGGTGACGTGTTGGAAGTCTTTTGGATAATCGCGATCCAGCCACAGATTGGATGCGACG
>JAYYRF010000221.1:0-3145 GCA_036127535.1 Myxococcota bacterium
GGTTCTAACCACCAAAAGAGTTCAAGATTGGATTCTGTTTCGCACGGATGTGTGAAACAGAAGGGAGGGGCCGCCCGCTTTTTGAGATTTGATTGCCCGATCCATCAACATGGAACATTGGGTTCCGAATCGCTATATTTAAGGCACCCTCTTCTATTTTTAACATGTTGAAATTTTCCATTTTTAGAGAATGTGAATATCGAAGAGAATATTTGATAGAATCAGAGAAGCGGAAAATTAAAGACGATTTTTCACTCTATCGATGTTGAGGCTGTATATGATTTTCTTACTTTCGTTCTTAATATTAGGTTTTTGGGCTTGTGAAGAACCCAAACCAGAGGATTCTTCTGTAGAAGAAGTCGAAGAAGTCGAAGAAGAAACCGTCTATGGCGATTGTAGCTTGGAATTGGTTGCCGCATCTGGATACAATTACAGCGCATCCAGCATCGGAGCCGCCTCGGTCGTTATACATCTTGCATACATGGATGATACATATGGGCTACAAGAAGAAGATCATCCGCTTCAGCCTACATCGAGCGACACTTGGTCTTTGGAATTAGACTTTGCGGCAACCCCCGAAGATGTTGTTCTTGGTGCATCGACCATGTGGTCTGTTGCTGGTTTTACCGACGGAGATAAGATTTTCCTTGCACTAACCGAAGACAATGAAGTCTGCGACTGCTGGGATACAAATGCAAGCGAGGTGATCGTCAAAGACTGTACGGCATTTGGCGCAGAATAACGAGTCTCTTCAAACTCAGACCCTTTTTACAGCGCATTCAATTTGGACGAACCCGAGCGATGCGCAAGACTTTCTCGTCTTTGAAGGAGCGGCATATCTTCCACAAAATCCGACATTTGCGAACCGGATGGGTGTAAGGATGAGACTTCGGCGGGTAGATGGTTGTTTTCAATGGGTTTGTTTTGATATCCGATCTTTTTTGAATCCGATTTGATAGAATAAGAGCTGCAGAATATCGTATTTGAATTTCCCATCTCTTTCCCAACCATCGGTTGCGAAAATTTCTGATACAAACCAACGTGAGACCCACAATGAAACCTGTCCTTAAGAGTATCCGGCTTGCCCTTACATCGTTTCTCATTCTATGGCCGTTGTCCAGTTTGGGCGCGGCCCCCAAGGTTACCGTGGTCGACGGACAGTTTCACACTCCGTCCGGTGCCATTCCTGCCGGTTGCTTCGTGCAAATGAAGCCCCAATTGAACGGGGACGAGTTGATCGCGTCCGTCATTATTGAAGTCGAGGGCAAGTCAGGGTGTAAAAACGCAAAGCACCCGTATCCAGAACCCCTACAAGACCCAAAAGCCGGTCCTCCAAGCTATTCGGTTTTGGCGACCTTACCCGAACAGGTCTATCAAATCAAGGCGTGCGAGGGTGTGAGTGGCAGCATGGGAAAGAGTTGCAGTGATCTGCTTGTTCAGTTCTCAGAGCGTTCCTTTGGAGGGAGGAAAGCCCTGGTGGTCAGTCATCGGGGACGTGGATCTGCCTTGACTTCTTTCGATCCAAAGGCGCGTGTGGCCGAAATCCGAGAACACTATCAGGCGGTGGCTGGAAACACCAAACTAAAGACGAAGAGAATCAAATCGGATTGTACGAACCCCGGACTCACGGGCGAGGAGCCTTATGGGGGGCGTGAGACCCTTTATCGCATGGTGAACGGCCAAGTGGCGGAGATTACGGACGAGATCTCCACGTTATACGGTCACGAGTCGGTGCAATTTCTTCTTATGGATGGTGAGATTTGGTTTGCTTTCATACAGATACGCAATGAGTCGATTCCCGCGATGGGCATTGAGTTCGGCTACGATACGGATAACCGCTTGTATTTCCAAAAGGAGAACCTGTTTTTATGTAAATTGACCTATCCAAGTGACGCACCCGATGGGATTCGCGCTGGTCAAAACACAGAGGTTCCATGCTCTGAACTCCATCATATCCATGGGACAGGGTCTCCCAACGAGGAGCAAAGGGTAGCCGAAGTGTCCTCCTTCTCGGATAGCATCGACGTACTTTTGGCACACGGCAAAAAACTCTTGGACAACGCCAAGGCCAATACCCATACCGGTCACGGTGACTGGTGCAAGGAAGGTGGCAGCTTTTAGCCACCCACGGAGAACTTTATGAAATCGATTCAAATGACCATGCAGCATACGTTACGAATCCATTTGGTTGTGTATGCACTACTCCTTTTGTTCGTATCGACTCCTGCCTTTGCCTCCGACCCCCCCAAAGCCGAGGTTTGGTTACACAAAGGTTCGAAGGTTCCCCTTATTGTCAATGATCAAGCGATCCCACCCCTACACACCTCAAAAGGCCCGATATCACCATCCTGTTTGGGGATGATGCTGGGTATTTTACCGGAGCAGCGCGACCAAATGATCGGTAGCGTTTTCATTCAAGACAACAAGGGTCGAGGTTGCTTTCGCGCGAATGATCAAGAGGGGATTGTTCGTTTTGATCATGTCGAGTATGAGGTGGTGGAGGTCGAAGAGAACAACACCTACAAACTGAAATTTCATGCATTGGAATGGACGGGGGTTGCCGTTGAAGACTTCGTTATCCCGACCTACAAATTGATGGTGCGGTTTGAGCGACAACCCTACACGCTAGAGGACAATACCGTCGTGCAAGCCTTGGTGGCGGTCAATTTGGGAAAGTGGTAGATCGCAGGACTACCCAGCTTCGTTGGTATTTAGGGCATTCGCTGTTTCCTATGACTCTGTGCTCGGAATACAATACAGTTGGACGGAGTTTCCGCTGAAAGAAGCATAAAAAGATAGATACTTTCAACGGTTTTATTCCCAAAATCCTGTGTCCAATCTTCAAAATGGTTATGTTCGATTCATTAAGTCGTATGTGGTTGATGGTGATTATGCCGAACGCCATCTGTAAAACCAAATCGATGTGTGCTCCGTTAGAGCTTCATAGCCAAGTCATCGTTTGAGATATCCAAAGAGTCGTAATGAATCGTATACTCCTCGTGAAAAACACTACAGGTAGTGTCGAACACTATTATCATTTCTTCTTCGCCGCCTTGGTTCCATTGCTGGACAGAGCCCGTACAGGAAATCTTGCTGGTATCTCTTGGATTCGTAATTGTGGTCCTATGAACAAGCACCTTCAAAG
>JAYYRF010000222.1:0-4889 GCA_036127535.1 Myxococcota bacterium
CAAAAAAGAAAAGTATTTTTAATCATTGGTCTCACAAAGGAGGCAACCCACTGGGATGAGCGATTCCGCGGTCTTCTTACAGAAAAATTGGGGTTGGGTCACGATGCGATCGTTGCCGTAGATTTACCGGGTACCGGTATCTTCTTACAAGACGAGTCTCCCAGTCATATACGAGGTATTGTAGAGATGACCCGCGCGCGATATCTCCATGAGATGGTGGAAAACGAAGAACGGTTGCTGATTGCAATCTCCTTGGGTGGAATGATCGCGATGGAATGGGTGAACCTCTTTCCGGATGATTTTCACAAGATGGTGATACTCAATTCCAGCTTTCGCGGTTTGAGTCCGGTACACAAAAGATTACAGCCGGATGCCATGAAAACCTTTGTGCGAATCTTTCGCGCAAAAAGTATTGAGGAACGCGAGCGGAAGGTCATCGAGTTGTGCTGTAACGATACGAGTCAACACCCGCGCGTCTTGAAGAAATGGGTTGATATCGCTCGGCAAAGACCGATGAGCCGAAAAAATATGGTTCGTCAAACCCTTGCGGCCGCTCGGTATACTTTCCGCACATCCCCTCGAATACCCGTATTTGTGATTGCCGCTCGGCACGATCGTTTGGCCAGTTTTACCTGCTCTGTGGCGCTACATTCACAGATGGGCGGCGATTTACATATCTTTGAAGATGAAAAGATCGGTCACGCGATACACACGGATGCCCCAGAACAATTGGTTCAACAAATTGCCAAGTGGTTGGAACGACGTGGGTGGGCTTTACAACGTTTGCCAATAGACGTATAAAAGTGCGACGACGAGAACAAAAAGAAAGGCGAGAGCAATGAGTCGCAGACGACTGGGTCTTTCTTTCCAACTCGGGTCTTCTTCGTTTTGAATCTCTATGGGCGGTAATGGTGTGCTGCTTTTACCGCAGTAGGGACAGATGACAAAGGCAGATTCTTCCTTTGGGATGTGAATTAATTTTTTGCAGTTCGGACATTTTTGAATGGGAGCCTCCTGTGGTGCCGATGCCGTCTTAACATTGAGAGCTATGTTCATCAAATGGGAGGGTTATTCGGTCTCTTGTGTCTCAGCTGTTGGGGGCGGGATCATCTGAGAAGGCCATGTAAAGCCCTCTGTATGGCTCCCGTCTTCGTGTATCCATACTTTTTGGTTGATGCTTAGATCGCTTAACGCTACGGTATTCCCCCCGGGGAAGTACACGATAAGCGAATCTATGACGGATTCTTCCCCCAGGCCAAAATGCAACGTATTGCTGTCTTGAACCCCGGTTCCAGAACCGCCGGAAACGTGCCGAAGCTGCTCTCCATTGTCCGTTTGTAGTCTCACAACGGCACCGATGGCACTGAGATTTGATCGTCCGCGCCATTCCGACCATCCGTCGCTTGGCCCTCCCATGATACCGCCGAACAACCGAACCTCAAGCCATCCGGAATTGTTTTGGAGGGTATTCTCGAACATCTCGCGTGCATAGATATCCACATCGCCATCGTTGTCGAAATCCGCCGCGGCGGTTCCCCAGCCATTGCGAACCATCAGACCGCTTTCATAGTTCTGTAGCGTAAAATGTCCATAGCCGTCATTGAGATAAAAGTCGGAATCTCGGCTTTGATAGATAGAGCTGATAAAGAGGTCGAGATCCCCATCGTTGTCCGCGTCAAATAGGGTGGGGTTCGAGTGCGTTTCTCGGTAGTAGATACCTCTTTGCGAAGCCTCGTCATCGAAGTTGCCGTTCCCGTCGTTCATGAGAACCGCGGTTTTATCGGAGAACCAATAGAAGAAGGGGTGTGCCAAGTTGGCTTGTATCAGATCGAAGTCACCATCGTTATTAATATCTCCAAATACAGATCCGATGGTGTGCCCATACGCTCCACTTACTTGGTTACCAATGGTGCCGGTTGGGGACGCTCGGTTTGTGAACGAGCCATCCCCATTGCTGATTAAGAAGAAGTTGGCATCCAATCGGTAATTGCTCACAAAAAGGTCGGTGTCGCCGTCGAGATCGATATCGATGGTGGTGGCACCCCGTCCGGCTTGGTTGGATGTTGGAATGTTACCTTCGTCGGTCCAATCGGAAAAGGTTCCATCCCCATTGTTACGCCATAGTCGATCGTCGTAGTTTTTGAAATAATCAAAGTCGCTCGAACATTCATAGTTGGCCAAGTACAGATCGAGCCAGCCATCGTTGTCGGCATCGAACCATGCCGATCCTTCGGTTGGCGAATGCTCTTCGAGTGAGTCGCCATCGCAGTCTCGTTCGATTTGGATATCGTTGATGGTGCTGTATTCCGTGACATCGCTGAGGATATATCCTTCGCCATTTTTATTACAACTGTTTTGAAGCAGTAAATCTTGTGTGCTTTGTCCAAAATAATCCAAGCAGCCGTCGTTGTTGAAATCTCCCCAAACGCCACCATTACTACTGATGTCGGTAACAATGGCCTCTTCCGTGATATCGGTGAAGATACCATCATCGTTTCGAAAGAGGGTAGGTCCACCGGCCATGATGTCGTCATCCCCGTCATTGTCAAAATCCGCCCATGCGACACGTCCCGTTGTTGGCATGGCATCGTCAGCTTGGAAGTGCTTATCTTGCGGCGCGATTTCTTCGTCGTATACGACGGCCAGTCGGATGCGCCATGTATACCAAGGTGTGGTCATCCCGTGATGGTAGAGCTCATCATCTACACCGATAAACCAAGCGCCCGATGTATACGGCTCTCCAGAATTTTGATAGTCCTCTTGGTAGATTTCAGGGCTCTCGGCTGCCGATCCGGAGGGACGTTCTGCTCTTTGGTAACCGGCAAATACATGCAGCGGTTGGTGAATTGTGATCGGTTCAGGGAGTATGTAATCAACCCATTCTGCATCGTTGGCTTCCGAGAGGCAACGGGTTTCAACGGTGTAGGGGTTTTCCCGATCCCAAGTATATCCATTGCTGCCAAAGTCAGGCCAAAAAACAAGTTCAACTGGGGATGCTTCCGCAGGAAGATTGGCCCATTGAACCGATGCTCCCACGACCTGTCCCGGACGGGAGAGATAAAACCCGTTCCCACCCTCTAAAGCAACAGAATTGAGATCATAGGTTCCGTAGTTGCCCTCCCACTCACCGGAAAGCACGCCATCTGATAGGCTAAAGATGCTTTCGGAATTACCGTCTAAAATAATCCATTCCGCATTGGATGGGAGTTCTCCGGCGGCACTCTCCACACAGGTTGCCTCGGTACCTGTATCTTGTGTCGTCGTTTTCTCTTCGTTTTCACCGCAGGCCAATAAAGTCCAAATTACGAACATGCTGTCTCCATTTTTCCTTAAGTGTATATTCACCCCTCGACTTCGGCAAATCTCTTGGATTTATCTCTAAGGGATAAAATTGCCCGTAAAATTTTGATAGAGATTTTATTTGTCGGTTAAGATATTTCCTATGTTATGGAGAAGGGACTTTCTCTTGGGAGGATCGGCTATGTCAAGAAGTGTACTCGTATTCATTTTGGGCCTCGGCTGTACGTCAAACAAGTACAGTATTACCGAAAAATCGACCTGTGATGGCGAATTGCAATCCGATGAAGAGACGGTAGATAGCCCCTACGATCGAGACGGCGACGGTTATTTCGATGCCTCCAATCCCGATTGCGAGGCGACCTATGACGCCGCAGACTTGGATTGCGACGACTTGGATCCGGAGATCAATCCCGGCGCGAGTGAAATCAACTGTGACGGGATTGATAACGACTGCAACGGAGAGACCTTGGACGAGAGCGATATTGATGGTGACGGTTACACCTCTTGTGAAGATTGTGCCGACTCGATTCCAACGATTAATCCGGGTATGACCGAGGTACCTTGTGACAATTTAGACAACGACTGTAACGAGGCAACCCCGGACTCTTCTGACGTAGACGAAGATGGATACAGCGATTGTGAAGATTGCGCTGACGATGACCCGAATATCAATCCAGGTATGACGGAAGTGGAGTGTAATGGCATTGACGACGATTGTGACGAGGAAACACTGGATGGAGAAGATCTCGACGGAGATGGCTCCCCGGGCTGCTTGGACTGCGATGACTCCAATGCGTTGAATTTTCCAGAAAACATAGAAACTTGCGACGGAATGGATAACGACTGTGATGCGTTGATCGATGAACTCGAAGAGTGCGAGCCCGAAGACGATTACTCCGATACATGGATTGTTATACCCCCCGTCAGTTTTAGCTGTGCCTCAAACAGCGTCACCATCAATCTGAGTGCCTTAGAAATTATAGATGCGTATCCTGTAATCCTAGTTTCAGGTCTTTCCGGAACGCAACCGGGTTCTATGTCCGGTGAATTCATCTCCGCTACCGAATTTGAGGCGACCAACTTCATCAGTTCGGGCGGTGCGGGCTGTGATGAGACCTATACGATAACGGGAACCTTTACATCATCAACATCCTTTGAAGCGACGTTTACCGCTGCTTATTACGACGCTTCAGGTACCGGTTTCGGTTGTGGAGATAGCATGTTCTTTCCCCCGATGTGTACCGATCAAAGCTTCACCATTAGCGGGACACGGTAAGTACACATCTCTATTATCGGTTCTGCCTTTTCTTCTTCGGTTCCGATGTGCACAAGATGGGTATTTCTCGTATTAAGCGGTGGACGTCAACGGTTTATGAGTATACGTGAAAGTGGATATCGAAGCACAAAGAAAGCAAAATGGTTGATGGCGAAGGATGCAGGACAGCCTTCTGAATGGCAGCCAGAGAGTATGCGATGCACGCAGAGACGATTTTAATCGGATTTTAACAAAACAGGAGTACAATGAGAGAGAATTATCGAATCCTCATACTATTTCTCTTGCTTTGCATCTTGGGAGTTTTTTATATGAA
>JAYYRF010000223.1:0-2924 GCA_036127535.1 Myxococcota bacterium
TTGGGGTGTACCGGAGAACCTCAAAGTCGGTTTTTCCTCATCGACAGGTGCCAACACCAATCATCACGAAATCGGTTACCTCAAGGTCGGTCGCCCCATCGATGTAGGCGTGAACCTAGCCGCAAGCTGGACAGCGGACGAAGAGGTTCTCGCTTTAGAACTCGACAACGATCAAATCATCGTAGCGGGCCAACAGATCGTATTTACCGCAACAATTCAAAACAATACCAACATCGTGATTCTCGATGATTCACTCTCCCCCAATGAAATCAACACGATTAACAGCACTTGTGGCGAATTGATAACCATCACTCTTCCCGATGAATTGACGGTCGATAGTATGTCTTGCGCGAAGGACACCAAGTCCTATTGCGGCATCCCATACACGTCTGGAAACACAGCCAATGTAATGGTCTCACTCTTTAGCGGAGAAAGTGCCACTTTTACGGTTACCGTCGACGTAAATACCGCCACCTACGGCTCTACTCTCCGCTCCCTCATCAGCATTGGCGAACACGAAGGAGAGATTGACGAGCATCCGCTGGACAATCTTGCGTTCGTCGATCTACAATACATGACGGACTCCGATGGAGATGGACTCAACGACCTCGAAGAATACCGCCAAGGTACCGAAAGAGACAACGTAGATACAGACGGAGACGGAATATCCGACTTTCTTGAATACATCGGAACAACCAATCCAAACAATCCGGACTCCGATAACGACGGACTCAGCGACGGCGCTGAAGATCTCAACTTCGATGGAATCGTCGATTCAAACGAAACCGATCCAAACAATCCGGACTCTGATGGAGACAACTGCACCGATGGAGAGGAAGTCGCGGCGGGCTCGGATCCGCTCTTAGAGGATTCGGATGGTGACACCGTTCCGGACTGTGTGGAAATCACCGAAGGTAGCGATCCGACAATCACGGACTCCGATGGTGATGGGATTACGGATGGGGATGAACTCTATGTGTATAGCTCCAGTCCGATTCTTACCGATTCGGATTACGACGGCATCGATGATAACATCGAAGTCGATATCGGCTCCAATCCCATCGATACAGACTCTGACGGAGATGGCATCGGCGACACCGTCGAAGCGCTTCTCGACTCGGATGGAGATGGGATTTATGACTTGATCGATCTCGACTCCGATGACGACGGCATTCCCGATAAACTGGAGGGCAGTGCAGATCTCGACGGGGATGGCATACTCAACTATCTCGACTCCGATTCAGACAACGACGGTATTAGCGATGAAGAAGAGTCCGACTTCGACATGACCGATACCGATGGGGATGGCCTCATCGATCTCCTAGATAGCCAGCCCGACCTCTACAACGACAGCACCAATACAACGACCGATCAAGTTGCCCTTTACATTCGTGATTTTGATAATGATGGCGTCATCGATGCCCAGGATTTCGATTCTGACGGGGACGGAATCCCTGATGCGATAGAAGGCAACTCGGACTGGGACCAAGATGGTATACAAAACTATCTCGATGAAGACTCCGACAACGATGGGATCATGGACGCCATCGAAGGTATGCTTTCGGGTGTGGATAGTGACGGAGATGGAATTGACGATACCATAGATGTGGACGCGACCAACGGATCCGATGTCAACTTCGATCAAATCGACGACGCACAATCCATGCCGGATACGGACGGAGACAGCGATGCTGATTATCTCGATCTCGATTCTGACGACGATAACATTCCAGACTTTATCGAAATCATTCCAGAAGTCTCGCTCTTATCGATCCCTATAGATAACAACTGGACTACCTCCAATGATGGCTCTGTCGTTGGATGGCTGCTGGACGGAACATCGTTCGCCTATCAAGACTACGACACCTTTAGTAACTACGAAGGCAATCACTTCGGCTCCCTTTCCTCTCCTTCTTTTTCCCTACCCAGCAATCAAAATGGCATTGGCCTACTGGTTACGGTGCAGGCACACCACGAAGCGAGCCCCCTACAAGACATTCTCCAAATACAACTTCGCGACAGCACCGACCATAGCGTGCTCGCAGAATTCGGAGAAAGCGATTGGAAACACGGAGCCCATAGACACAATTACCGCATCCCCATAGATCCCTTATATGAGGGTCGAGACGCATATATCTACATTCACTTCGATACGGTCAATAACCAACAAAATTCGAGTTCTGGACCTCGGATTTATCAGACGAAAATCGTACAGCAATATGCATACTTAGATTCCGATGGGGATTCGATATTTAACTTCATCGATACCGACTCCGATAACGATACGATCACAGATGCCAACGAAGAAACCTATGACGCCAATTTGGACACCGACGGCGATGGAATTGACGATGTCTACGACGTCGATATACTCGGTGGTGACGACCTCGACTTGAACGAGATCGATGACACCATCGACGCCAGTATTCTGACCGATACCGATACTGACAAGATTCCCGACTATATAGATACAGATTCAGATGGCGACGATGTTTCCGACCACGACGAGGTCAATATTTACGGATCCGATCCCCTCAATACCGACTCCGACGGAGACGGTCTGTCCGATTTTGAAGAGATTCGCGAGGAAGGCACTGACCCGACCGATAACGATTCTGACGACGATGGGATTTCAGACAAAGACGAAGTGGACTCAGGAACCCTTCCCAACGACGATGATACCGATAACGATGGGATCACCGACGGAAATGAGCAACAGCTTGGTTTGGATCCCCTCTTGACCGATTCGGATAGTGATAACATTCAAGATGGAACCGAACTCGGACTCACAACCCCCCAAGGAAATGACACCGATCTCTCGATCTTTATCGCCGACCAAGATCCGACAACCACCACCGATCCCTCCAATGATGATTCGGATGACGACGGGATACTCGACGGAAACGAAGACCTCAATCGCAATG
>JAYYRF010000224.1:0-10025 GCA_036127535.1 Myxococcota bacterium
CCCCCGTTCGACTGCCGGTTACAATGAGAGTTTGCGCCTTCCCCCGGAAATACGTATCCTTTGCGAGAATCTCTATGTCGTTCACACCCGCGGGTGCAGCGTGTTTGACCAAGACATCGGCGGCAATTTTGACCGACGACCGCAGCTGGTTCTTATATTGAAGCGTTTCATAAGCCGTTCCTTCGATTAGACCCTGATCCGTCCAAGCTGCGCCGATGTGTACATTCACACGGATAAAGTCAGCATTGACGCTACTGGCGACCGCCATTGCAGCCCGGGCGTCGTTTCGCAAGACATTAATTCCCAATTGAAAGTTTTTAGGAACATGTGTGCGAATTTGATATGCTATCACGCTCATCATCGCCACGATGTGTGGCGAAACCGATCCGGCGCGAAATGGAGCATCGCCAAAATTTTCGAGGACGGCACCTTGGAAGCCAGCGTCGTGTAAAACGCGAATATCATCCAGTGCTCGACGAGTAATGCTATCCAAATCAAACGTAGATGAAGGTGTGCCCGGCAGGGGCAACAGGTGTGCCACGCCGAGTAGGGCAAAGGAACTCATTCGACACCTCTTATTCTATTCTTTCACTTCGAAGGTGAATATATCTTCAACAAACCCTCGTTGCAAGAACCTACCTCCCCAATCGCACTCCGTAAAATGTTACTACTTCGATGCGAGCGATGTGCATTCTGCAGTCGTTACTTGCAACGGCATGGATGCATATTGTTCTCTTCGCTTTTTTTGGTCAATCTCTTTGTGAAGTGAATACCAAGCCCTTCGTCTCAATCTCTTTGCACCTGCTTGCCATGAGGGTGTGCATGCGTGTTGCGATAAGTGCTCTTCTTTCATGGTTGAGAACCACATCACTCCAGGAGGGCAATCTTCTAACAACCCAGACAATTCGCTTTTCGAAGCAGCCAGAACCAAAGAGGCATTGGGCGTGAGGTCTTTCAATCGCCGAGAAACTTCACCCAAATAGGTGGAAGAGCACAACAGCGGTCTTGTAAAGTGATGCTGTAAAATGCTTTCTGTGTTTTTCAATGATGGAAAGAGAGAACGATCTGTGGGAGAATCCATACCGAGAGGACGCTCTACGGCGCGAATAGCACCGATGACAATCCAACGAGCCAAGGACACGCTTTTACCAAAGGGTTCGGCCAAAACCGTCTCTCCGTACTTCCGTCCAAGCATCAGACGGCCCGCGCCTTGTGGCCGGAGTAGTAACAGCTCCCCCGAACGGTATTGCGTCAAGTCGGTAGAGAGATACACCCCCGCTTCGACGGAATGAAACTTGTGTAGTACGAGTTTGTCTCCCGGAAGCAGACGGATATCGTCTAGCATTCCCCAGGACTTTACCTGCACACTTGGAGCGTTATTCTCGTCCAACTCCAGAGCGAGTTTCGGTACTTTTAAGTTTCGCTTTTGATTCGAAAATTGCATGGTTCCCCCTGAACATCTATTCATAGATATATCTCTATTTTTTCCGTTTCGGGTTTTTAAATTAATCCTCAGACATTTTATGTCCGAAACAGGAGCAGAGGTGCAATTTCAGTAGTCGATCGGAAACAAATATCCCGGACGTAAAAACCACGTATTGGACTGGAGGAGGTACTCCTCCAAAAGCATGTCCGACATACCAACATTCGGGACAGCACCACCATATACCCAAACGTTACTTCCCTCATCCAAGGAAAGATATGCAGAATACGCATCTTGCTGCATCGGTTCGGGTATCTCTCCCCAGTCGATCGAAGACCAAATGGCCACACTTTCTACATGGAGCGAACCAACCCCAATTTGAATTAAATGCGGTATGTCGACACGACTGCAATTGGGGTCTTGTAATCCTGGCTCTCCATCCTTGAGAAGAATTCGCCACCATAGGTACCCTTCTTCGAAAGAAGCCGGTGTCAATACTGCTTCCTGCGCCTGGAAAAAATAAGAGCAAACATAGTCTTCATTCTGATCCAAAAGGAGTACTTCAAACAAGGATTTGTCTTTATTCAAGCCTTCTTCATCAATGTAAAGCTCTGCAGCAAGTTGCCACCACGCATATCCAGAAGAATCGTCTGCGGCATCCTCGCTTGTTGCAGACTCTTCCCCTCCCATCGAGCTCTCTGAAGCATCTTCGGTGTAAACATCGGATCCGTTAAATGATGAAGATGGTATTTGATTCTCTAGACAGGCGAGAAAAAATAACATCATGTAAAACTCCATCTCAATGGACGCATTATATCACACTATGGTTGTAATGCATAGAGAGCCTGTAAACTCCAAGCCCCCTCTTCGACCATCACTGCGTCTCCCCACTGCTCCCAACCGGTCTGCTCTAATACCATCCAACGATCTTCTACAACCTGAAACCGCAACTGCTCGATCTCTGATAAAAGGCAAACCTCTGATAACAGCGTGAGGGTAAAGGAAGCATCCCATACGCAATCATCGCAAGTCTCTTGTGTACCCTCCAATGAGTAGACCGTGGTACACGTCGCTTCTGTTTTGGGATCACCTCTATGGGTGGATATGTACAGAATACCCTCAACGACGTCTTCAGAGAAAAATATGTCTGCACTGGGCACACCGTATTCAGGTGGTGCAGAACATCCCCAAAACCATAACCAAATCATTCTTCTCCCAATAATTCTTCGACCTCTTGTGACGGCTGTCCGTTGGGCTCGTTTTGTAGGTACAGTTGCCAAACACCGCCGACGTCGCTACCCGATTCATGCAACACCCAACCCAAAATCCTCAGCAAACGCGTGGCGTGGGGCTGCTTCTGAATCGCCATGCTGATATGCTTTTGTGACTCGACATACTTTTGTTCTTGGTACATTTTGAGCCCCAATTCAAGCAGCCCGAGCCAAGATAGCTCATGCTGATAGAGCTCTTTGTTTTCGTACTTTTCGAGTTCAATTCTAACATCTGTAAAGACCCGTTCCCAGCGTGATTCGCCCATAGCCCCCAAGAGGGGACTCGGATGAGACGGAACTTTTTGCTTCGCCCATGCCAACCACTCTTCTAGTACTGTAGAACGCGGATGCTTATCTTTGATTTCAAGCAGCAAGTTCTCAGCAGATTGAATCAAATCCAATTCGAGCAGAGACATGAAACGCGAGGCCGCGCAGTCATCCCTCAGGTATTGACAATGTTCCCAAGCCTGGGAGGCTTGTTTTATTTCAAGATCTTCGTAATAGTCCCATCCGAGCCAATATTGTAGATCCGGATTGGTCGGATCTTTTCGAAGCGCTTCCAACCTTTCATTTTTAGCCAAACGCCCCTTTCCTTGCTCCATATATATCAAAGATCTCAATAGTAGCACATGAGCCTGTAAGCGACCGCTCAAAGAAGCGACAGACTTTGCTTCCAATAGCCGATTGAGGCGAGACTCTTTTTGTTCAATCGACTCTAGAGTCCAATCTTTTTCAAGGCTGGCCAACTCGAGCCAAGGATGATAGCTCTTCGGCAGATCAACCGGATGATTGTTTTTTAAATCTAAAAGGACGTAGCGGGGTTCGGAACGACCAGTGGCTCCAATTTGGTCTCCCCGTTGAACCCTGAGTTCCGATAACAGCAGTGTTGTGAGAACATTGGACTCATCCAGCGGAAGCGTCAAATCTGCTGCCGTTCGAAAGTCCCCATCTCCGATTGCCAAAAGAACCTCGGCCATTTTGGACTCTTCTTGTCCTCCGCCTCGTTGAATTGCCTCTTCTGCGCAGGTTCGTTCCGTATCAGAACGTGTAAAATCATACCACAAGAATGAACAAACCAAGGCCAAATGAGCATTGCGATACTCTAGAGGCGGTGTACCTTTGTTGATATGATACTCCAATATCTTCTTAGACTTTTTGAGATGTTCATAATCTGCCGCAAGTATCGCTTCGGTCGCTGACTGGTGAATATTATTTTTACCTCGATTCCAAATAAACCAAAGACAACCCAAAACCAGTGAGAGAACCACAAAGATACTGAACAGCACTCCGACGAATTCACGCTTCGGTTTTTGAGCCGTTGCGCTCACATTCTCAACCGTCTCCTTTTGTAAGAGTACTTCTGGACTTTTAGACTCCAAATGTGTAATGACGATGTTTTCGTCTACCTTGACCCTTTCCGGTTCGACATCTTCTGTATACTCCAACGATTTTGGATTAAAGCCGACGACGACAAGGGCATCTGTTTCCTCGAGACCATCCGAATTGACCTCCCCTGTAGAGTCTCCGAGCTCCATCCGAGAGGTATCTTCTTGTTTTTCTTTTTCCTCTTCTTTTTGCTCACCGCGAAACAAGACCGGAAAGGGGGAACTCTCTGTAACTTCATCTTCCTCTCCAAAAGATTCTACTACTGTTTCCTCTACCTCAATCTCTTCCTCTCCCAATACTTCCATGATTAGCGTATACAGATCGGCATCATCGCCGTCAAAACGGAAATCGCCTTCTAAACTCCAAATCAACTGCTGTATTCGTAAATTTTGCGGTTCAATATGGCGAAGGCGACGCATTAACACCAATGCTTTCTCCCTTTGCCCATTAATGATGAGAAGCTCTACTCCCTCTAGACGTCGATCTATCGATTTACTTTTCAAAAGTGATTGCGAAGATATCTGAACCGTAGGAAGAAATTTTAACTTTGCTTCCAATTCAGACATTCTTACATGTTCTGCAGGGAGTTTTTCCATATGAGTTTGGGCACGCTCCCACTTTTCCTGCAGCAGAGCAAGATCAACCGCTAAGATATGTGCGTTTACATCATTTGGGTTCGTTTCCAATGCGGCTTCTACGATTTCCCAGGCCTGCTCTATCAGCAACAAAGAGGCATAAGAGCGTCCTAAGGCCATGGAAGTGACAGGTGTGATGCTGCGGCCTTGCGACCACTTTAATGCAAACTGTATGAGTAAGATATATCTGGATTGATCCAATAATCCTTGAATCAAATATTCAAACCGGTCTTCAGAAATGTTCATTACATTCTCAAAAATTCAAATCGGACGGATACAATGCCTGACTACGTTTGATAGTATTCAACAATCCTTACTTTGTCTACCTGTGATAACCCATAAGTCGACTTTTCCAGTACGAAGCGATAGACCCCCTCCTCCTTTCAACAGAAGAGGCTGGGGGTCTTTACGGAATCTAATCGAATATCTAGGACATAAACGAGAGTACGAATACCCCGAGAACCAATACCAAAGCAAGTATATTCACAACCAACGATGATGTTACCGCCGCGCGTAGCGAAGACAAACCGCCTCTCAGATCTTCTGTATCGTTACTGATTCCCTTGCGCAGTGTTTCTCGAACCTTGCGAATCTCTGCCGAAACCGTCTTATCGATAGAATCAATTCGTTTCATACCGCCGTCTTGAAAAGTTTTTGCATTTTTTTCTACGCGCTGAATCTCTGACTTGAGTGACTTCTCACTGTTCGATATTGCAGCTGCCGTCGACTTGTCAATCGCGCTTTTGAGATTGGCAATTTCTAATTTCAAAGCTGCAATCTCAGAGTTAATTCCGATATGGCTTTTTAAAGAGGCTATCTCAGCTTTCAAAGACTCTATTACCGTCGCATCGAAGCTTACAGCCTCTTGTGATGCGGAAGTAGAGACGGCCGTCGCTACGGCAGGCGCGGCGGCAACGGGCGTGGCGGCAGCGGGCGTGGCAGGTGCTGCGGCAGGCGCGGCGGGTTCGGCCTTCGTACTTGGAGGAGCAGCCGCAGGAGGCTTTTCTTCTACGGCCTTCGGCGCCTTCTCCGTTGAGCTGACCGCTTCTTTGGGGGGCGTATTGTCACTTGTTGACTTTGCCGCTGGTTTGTCGTCTGCAACAGTCTCTACAGAGCCATCGCTCAACGCTGAGCTTAGTGCCGGACAGATATCGAACAAATCCGCGACAATCCCATAGGTGGCGTGAGAGAAAATCGGGGCATCTTTATCTTTATTGATCGCAACAATCACGCGAGAGGTACGCATACCTGCGAGGTGCTGAATTGCACCGGAAATACCACAAGCAATGTAGAGAGAAGGATTCACAATCTTACCGGTTTGCCCAACTTGATCGGAATGCTTCGCATAGCCCGCATCCACACAAGCGCGGCTTGCTCCCGGTGTTGCTCCCAAAGACGCAGCCAGTGGACGGATCACTTCGTCAAAGTTCTCTTTCGACTTCAAAGAGCGTCCCCCAGAAACAATTCGATCTGCTTCGGTCAAATCAACCACCTCTGATTTAGATGCCTCAATACCATCGATTCGGTAAGTTGTGTCCGCCCCTTCAAATGATAAGGACAAACTCTCAACCACAGCATCTCCCCCACTCTGCCGGATAGAAAAAGAATTTGCTCGAGCGGTGAACAGCTGGAGCGGAGACGTGACCACGACATCGCTGAGCACTTTTCCGGTAAAATGTGGTCTTCGACCAACAAGTGTACCATTCTTTAAACTCAATTCGACGACCTCGACACCCAGACCAGCAGACATACGTACCGAAAGACGAGGCATCACTTCTCTGGAGATAGAAGAAGCAGACGCCAAAACAACCTGTGGATCGCATGCGGAAATCGCCGCTTGGATCGCTCGTGTTGCTACACTGCTGTTCAAAGCGTCACAGTGTTCACCGCTCGCTGTGTAGACGGTTTTCGCCCCATACTTTCCAAGAGGAGAGGCGTCTATGTCTCCAACAACGACTGCGTTAACACTGCCGCCGAGCTCTGCGCAAAGCTCGGTGGCTTTGGTGAGAAGTTCGTACGCAGTGCGTGAAAACGAGCCTTGGTGATGCTCGCAAAATACCAATATACCTGTTCCCATTTTCTACTCCTAAATTACCTTTGCTTCTTCACGAAGCAAGCGAACCAATTCTGCAACCGCAGTTTGTGTGTCTCCTTCGATAAACCGACATTCTTCTTTTCGAGAGGGCAGTCCCCAATTACTATAGGATACCACTGCGCCCGAAGCATCGATGCCAAGATCACCAGCGGTGATCGTCTTTACGGGTTTCTTCTTCGCTTTGGTTCTATCTTTCAACTTGATGAAGCGCGGGTTGTTTAAAACCTTATCGCAAGAGAAAACCGCGGGTATAGATCCGGAAACCAATCCTTTGTTACCGCCACCGATATCCCTCCAAGCTTTAAAATTCTCACCCTCTATCTCAAGCTTCGATATAGCCGTCGCTTGTGCACAGTCCATATGCTCTGCAATCATGGGAGGAATCTGAGAACTGTCTCCATCGATGGATTGCTTACCGCAAAAGACAACTTGTATCTCGTCTTCCTTCATCGCTGCGCTGAGAAGACTGGAAATCAAGAGGCCGTCTGCGTTATTCAATGACGGATCATTGATGTGTACGGCGGAGTCTGCCCCTCTGGCCAAAGCAGTGCGTATCTGCGAAAGAGATTTTTTGTCACTGCTGATGATGTAGGCTGTGACACTCTCAAATACGCCTTTCTCTTTTAAACTAACCGCCTCTTCTAGGGCATGTTCATCGTAGGGATTAATGATCAATTTTGAACCGGTATCCACGCCTTTGGACGGATCTGATATCGATATCTGTCCTTCCAAAGATGGTACCAATTTTATGCATACTCCAGCTTTCACAAGCAACTCCTTTTGTTATGGTTTGACTAATCCGGATAAAAATACAGCGGAAACTTGGTGAACAACCTGCTCTAAGTTGAAACGTTCTCGCTTTTTGGAGAGGATCCATTGAACGGATAACTCGTCCAATGTACCAAACAACGACCACTGTAAAATGAAAGGATCTAAATCTGCCCGAAAGACACCTTCTTGTTGTCCTTGTTGTATAATGTCGCCAACAATGCGAAGGTAATCCCACAATTTTTCCGGACGGTATTCTCGAATGAATTGGCGAGACTGACGTAATTCAACCTGAAGAACACGCGCCAAAGCGGGATAGGCTTCGACGTGTATAAAGTGCTGACGAATGAATTCCTTCAGTCTAGAGCATGGATCGCTCTCTTCCAAAAGAGCTGCGTTCACTTCTGATATTAATAGCCCCATCTTCTCTTCAAATATCGCCAAGAGTATCGCCTCCTTGCTTTTGAAGTACAAGTAGATCGTTCCATCAGCGACCTGAGCGCGCTTGGCGATGTCGCTGATTCTAGAGAGATGGTAGCCTTTTTCCGCGATCACATCTACCGCCGCGTCTATGATACGGTTGTGCTTATTTGAACGAGATGTTTTGTTGGAATTTGTCATACACAGAAAGGAAAAATTGCTCTACGCGGGGCAGAGGTTGTAATCCTTAATAATCTATTTTTCCATGTATGGAAACAGAAAATGAATGATTATTCACTTTTGGTTTGCTTCGAGCCAAGCCTTGACCTGTTCTTCGATATTATTGTTCGGCACTTTGTCCCAGTCGCTCAAGAATCTTTCGTTGCCGGAATCGGTAAGAGGATGTGACAAAAGCTTATTGAAAACATTGGCGGGAATGGTCGCTACATCCGCACCCGCAAGCGCCACTTCAACAAAATGCTTCGGATGTCGTATGCTGGCAGCGAGAATTTCCGTCTGATAGCTGTAGTTGGCATAAATGACTGCAATCTCTTCGATGAGACCAACACCGTCGTGTGATATGTCGTCTAAACGGCCCAGGAAAGGCGAAATATAGGCTGCCCCTGCCTTCGCGGCCAACAAAGCCTGAGAAGCCTGAAAGCACAGTGTAACGTTAACCTTGATCCCCTGATCCGATAATCGCTTCGTCGCGGCAAGACCATTGCGCGTGAGGGGTACTTTCACAACGATGTGCTCGTGTATCTTTGCCAACAATTCCCCTTCTCGTACCATACCCTCTACATCTTGCGACACCGTCTCCGCAGATACAGGCCCTTGTACCAGTTCACAAATATCGTAAAAGGTTTGAATAAAGTCTCCACCTTCCCGTGCAATCAAGCTTGGATTGGTGGTCACGCCGTCTAACACACCCAATTCGTGCGCGGCTTTTATCTCTTCAAAATTTGCAGTATCTAGAAATATTTTCATGGTTCTCTCTATCGGTTTATAAGTCTGACGGTTCTTGCCATAACGCGCGAGGCGTAAAGGGTAAACATCCAATTGGCCAACAAATTGGATATTGCTCTCTTAAGTCTTTTATGGGACGATTCTCAATCGGATGAATCCAATCCCCTGCGATCTCCACCGATGGTTGAAGCACAAAGGATCTGCGAAGAAATTCTGGGTGAGGAATGGAAAGACTACGAGAACGATATACATCTTTACCCATCAACAAGATATCGATATCAATCACCCGATCCGCCCAGCGTTTATTCTTTCGACGTCCGACCCGACGCTCGATTCTCTTGAGTTCAAACAGTAGTTTTGGCGGGGACAAACGGGTTTCCATCACACAAGAGGCATTCAGAAAGAGATTTTGCGCGCGCCCCAACGGTGTGCTGCAATACAAAGAGCTAACGCGCAACAAGTTTACATCCGCTAATCTTTGGATATGCAGCAACGCAAAATGTATCGCTTCATAACGATCCGACAAAGAGCTTCCTAAGCCCAACAAAACACGTTTCAATGTGCCCTCATTAGCAGCTCTCTTTCCCGCTTTTTCGTCTTTTTCAATACTTTTTCTTCTACGATGGAGGAACGCACCCGACCATCATCCGCCAAAATCCATTCTCCGCCCATGACATGATAAGGGTCGGGGAAATCCAGTTCGAGTTCTGATACAGACTGGATGTTTCGACCCACGACCTCTATGAATCGTCTCCGCCTCTCTTCAATTTGCTCTTCGAGCTCTTCGTGGATTAGAATTCGAAGTCTTTCCTCAGAAAAGCTGCGCAACGTCGGATCTTCTACCTGCTCCAGTTGTTCTTTGAGATAGCGAATGGAGGCTCGCCGGTCGCCTTCCTTTACCATTAAACCCGCAACAGCAGCGGAGTACCAAGGAGCCGCATTGGGACTGTTGGCTGCGACTTTCATCCAATGCAGTGCCTTATCATTATCCTGGTGAAATTCCGATGCGTTTGTCGATAATGAAAATGGGAAAAATGCATCGTCTGGTAATGCCTTGTGAC
>JAYYRF010000225.1:0-5627 GCA_036127535.1 Myxococcota bacterium
ACCAAAGCAAGATTTCGAAGTTCGACCAAATCACTTGTTAGTTTGAAATCCCAATAATAGTTTTCGATCTCCTCTTGTACCAAAGCCAAACGCTTCTGCGCTCGAAGGAGTCTTCGTGTGGTTCGCACAATTCCGACATAATTCCACATAAAACGCCGTATTTCATCCCAAACTTGGGAAATAACGACTTGTTCGTCAGGATCGGAGGCATGACCCGTTTCCCAAGGAGGCAAAGAGCGCGTTGGTCGAATATCGGGAAGCCTAGCATGGATTGCATGTGCGGCATTCACCGCAAAAACCGACGCTTCCAACAAAGAGTTACTCGCCAAACGATTGGCTCCGTGTAGACCCGTACAGGATGCTTCGCCAATCGCAAACAGGTTGCGAACGGTAGATTCAGCATTCAAATCGGTCAGAATCCCGCCACAAAAGTAGTGTGCCGCTGGTACAACCGGAATGGGCTCTACCGCAATATCGATCCCAAGATTCAAGCACCCGCGGTAGATATTGGGAAATTTATGTTGCAATTGCTCCCGCGTTAGGTGCTGCATATCCAAGAAAACGCAGGGCTCTCCGCTTTTTTTGAGTTCTGCATCGATCGAGCGTGCAACGATATCACGGGGGGCCAGCTCTGCCCTCTCGTCGTATCGAAGCATAAAGCGTTCCCCGCTTTTTAATCGAAGCTTACCACCGTCTCCTCGCAAGGCCTCCGATATAAGAAAATTACGGGCTTTGGGGTGAAACAAGCATGTTGGGTGGAATTGAACGAATTCCATATTGGCAACCGCCGCTCCTGCTCTCCATCCCATCGCAATACCATCCCCAGAAGCAATCGAAGGATTAGAGGTATACAAGTAGACTTTTCCCGCTCCTCCTGTGCACAGAACGACAATTTTAGCGGCAAAGGGTCGAATTTCTCCGGTTTCTGTATTGAGAGCATACGCTCCCAATGCACGGTTGGGATGTGTATGGAGAGTGGATTGACGACGCGCAAGCCACCCCGTCGTCACAACATCAATCGCGATCCAATGCTCATAAATTTGAATATTAGAATGCTTTTCTACGCGCTCTACCAAGGCACGCATAATCTCCGCACCGGTTAAGTCTTTACTGTGCAGGATGCGACGAGCAGAATGACCTCCTTCTCGGTGTAAAGAGTAATGTTGTGGGTCATCATCTCGACGATCAAAATTAACACCGAGATCGATGAGTTCTTGCACGCGTTGTTTCGCTTGTCGCGCAACATGTTCTACGACGTCCCTACGACACAATCCTGCACCAGCAACGATCGTGTCGTTCACATGTGCTTCCCAAGAATCTTTTTTGTCCCATGCCGCTGCGATTCCTCCTTGTGCCCAACGCGTATTCGAGCTTTTTAGCTCCTTCTTCGTTAAAATTGCAACGCGAGCCTGCGGAGCAAGACTCAAAGCAAGACGGAGACCGGCTAAGCCACTTCCAATAATTAATACATCTATTGACACTATTGAATCTCTCCTTTGGTCATACAACTATATAATAAAACTCGAATCTTTTTATTTTTTAGCAAATGATAGTTTTTTACCTATTTTTCTACTGTAGCGCATTTGCGCAAGAAATTTATATGAAAACACTCCCGGACGGTACGATCAAGTTTACAGACTCTCCCGAAGGAGAAGACTACGTCTTGTTCAACGTCAACGGTCCACCACCGAAGAAAAGCGCTGTATCCTCTAAAAATTTTCCCTTACTAAACGTGTGGGACGATTATCTACTTGAGTCCAGCGTCACACACGGAGTACCGTTTGCTCTTCTCAAAGCGATATGCGTAGCAGAGAGCGGCATGAACCCAGGCGTCGTTTCGAAAGCGGGCGCTATCGGACTGATGCAGTTAATGCCCAAAACCGCACAATATCTAAAAGTCGATCCATGGGATCCACAACAAAACGTCGATGGTGGTGCAAACTATATTCGGAAGCAGATCGATCGCTTTCAGAACTATGAACTTGCACTGGCGGCGTACAATGCCGGTCCCGGAAATGTTAAAAAGTACAATGGGATTCCTCCTTTCAAGGAGACACAAGTTTATGTGAGACGTGTTATGGATATCTACCAGCACTTCTTGACGCAAAATGGGACTGTGTCACAATAGGAGAAGTTCATGCCAGCAAAGGCTTCCTTTTGGAACATCCCCAATATACTGACTCTCATGCGCATCGCGATGATTCCTGTTGTAGCGGGAATGCTTTGGAATCCACCCAAACCGCTAGAGTGTAAAATCGCATGCGTACTTTTCACCGTGGCGATGATCACGGATGTTATAGATGGCTATTTGGCTCGTAAATGGGACTTGGTAAGTCCTATTGGAGCCTTTTTAGATCCATTGGCCGATAAATTGATGGTGGTAACCGTCCTCATTATGATGATTCCGCTGGGCTGGGTACCTGCTTGGGCGGTGGCCGTACTGCTCTGTAGAGAAATTACCATCACGGGCCTTCGCAGTATCGCTAGCCAACAAGGCTTGGTCATCGCTGCAAGCGGTTTGGGAAAAGTGAAGACATCTTACCAGTCGGTAGCACTTGGATTTTTACTCTGGCATAACCCAACCTATTTGCCCATTATCGGGGATATCCGTCCCGACAGTGCCGGATTAATATTTTTCTACATATCACTGTTCTTCGCTCTGTTGAGTGCCTTTGAATACTTTGTGCTCTACTACAAGGCGACCCAATCATCAACTTCATGATTTTACTCCTCCTCTCTTGCACCCCCGACAAAGACGCCAAAACAGCGGACTTTCTTCTTTATAATGGCTCTTTTCGCATCAGTGCAGAACAGGTAGTCGATCAAATCGCCATTAAAGACCAACGCGTGGTTGCGATCGGCGAAGAAGCATCCCTCTGGGAAAGCACCTCCCAAGAAGATGTAAACGGCGCTGTTATTTTACCCGGTTTTCACGACAGTCATACGCATCTGCTTGCCGGAAGCTTTGTAATGGAAAGACTGCTACTCGTCGGAATCTCCAATATGTCTACGATCCAAAATAGACTACGAGACTACGCGGAAGAGAATCCGCAAGAACCATGGATCATCGGTTTCGGTTGGATATATGCGCAGATGGACAATCCGAACGGCTTGATACTCGATTCGATCGTCAACGATCGACCCGTGGCACTATTTGATTCATCTGGGCACACCTTGATGGTAAACAGCAAAACGCTGGAGCTGGCCGGTATTGACGCGAATACACCCGATCCTGTCGGTGGCAGTATCGAAAGAGATCCAGAAACAGGTGCGCCCAACGGAGTACTAAAAGAGAAAGCCATCGAACTCATCAGCCCCATCATGCTATCCGCATACGATGACGACGATTTTGAGGAATCGTTATCAAAATACCTCGAAGATTTTCAAGAAGCCGGCCTCAGCAGCATCTCTGAAATTTTAGCGGTTCCGGGTATATCGTTGGCTCGACCACAGATTTTTGCAAAACTCGCCGCGGAAAATCGTTTACCCATTCGGGTACATTACTATATGCCAGCCTTTTCACGCGCAGATTTAGACGAAATCCAAAACATCTCAGAACAGTACGACAGCGACATGCTTCGATTTGCCGGTATAAAACTGTGGATAGATGGCTCGACCAGTTCGGGAGAAAGCTGGTCTTTAGAGCCCTCTGAGCAAGATCCCGATCACTATGGTTCTCATTACTGGGAAGAGGACGAATTGTATTCCTTTATCGAAGCAGCCGAAGAACACGAATTTGGACTCAAGCTACACGTAAACGGAGATGCCGCTGTACAGACTGTTCTCAATGCATTGGAAAACTACAACGGCATACTGAAGCAAACATATCTCTTGGAGCACGCGGTTCTTTTGGATCCGTTGGACTATGCTCGTGCACATGACTTGGGTGTATGTATATCCGTACAGCCCGGTATTGCTACTTTAGGTCCCTACTCGGGCCAAGCCGATGTATGGGGAGAAGAGAAAATGGAGCATGCGTGGAATTTTGCTGCATTGGAGGAAGCAGAGATCACAATATCACTCAGTACGGATTGGCCGGTTTGGCCAACCACCGATATTATGGTAAACGCTTGGTCTGCAAGCGTAGGACTGGGGGACAAATCTCTTACACCACGCGCAACCTTAGAGGCATACACCAAAAATGCCAACTCCTGTATGGGACTCCAAGAAGGGTGTTTAGATGTAGGATGCACTGCTGATCTGACCTTTTTGGAGGAGGATCCATACAATACGCCAAGTACCGAATGGAGCAACATCGATATACAAGAAGTTCGCAGTGCAATACAGTTCGCGAACGCGCCGTAATCTTTGGAACAAACGACTGAAAAATACTGCTTAAGTATTCATGCTAATTTTTTAATAAATTACAATTTTTTGTCCGAAAACAAACAATTGCGCTGGCTTTTAAAAATAATTGAAGTTACAATAGTATTGTTCCGTCAAGAGGAAGAGAGGAGTAATTATGTCCAGACAAAATACAAAACACCATAGAATCGTTCGCTTATTTATCAATCAATATGGAAAAATTCAGTTACGTCAGCTACAGTTTCATATCCGCAACGGAGTGAGTGACGAGCAACTGGAGCAAGCCTATCAACTCGACGCCCAACAAATCGCCGTCTTTCGAGAAATTTGTCGGGTAAGCACAGAAGATCGTCTTCTCGGCTAGTGAGAAGGGTTTGACCATAACGCGGTCTCTGACTCCGAGGGTTTTCTCTTTGGAGTTTTTTAATGGAATGGAGTCCTCAACAACGATCTATCATCTGCGCTCCCAAGGTATCCTTAAAAATAGAGGCCGGACCCGGCTCCGGGAAGACCCGAACGATCACAGAGCGAATCATACACTTTATCGAAGAAGAATATTATGTCAGCTCTCAAATTCTTGCACTTACCTTTTCCGTTAAGGCCAATCTCGAACTCAAAAGAAGGCTTTTTACAAGACTTGAATCCCTTTGTGCATCTATTGAAATCAAAACCTTTCATTCACTGGCATTCAAACTTCTAAGAGAACACACTCCGCACTATCGAAGCCTTAAGATATGTGACCAGCCCAAAATTCAAGCGCGTATTTGTGAAGGTGCCATTGCACCGTTTCGCCATCTTCCCCTCTTTCCAAAGGAGTTTCAAACACCTGAATCTGCGCTTTGGCATGCTGGATTTTTCAAGCGTAAACACATCTTACGCCTTCTCGATCCCAAGGATGTGAGTTGGGAAAAGATTCTGACACACGCGATTCAACAGCATTTTCATGATCACGGCTACGCTCTTTTCGATGATCTCTGTGTCGATGCTCTGCGACTGCTCCAAGAAGACCGAGATATCCAAAAACAATACCATCAACGCTGGGCAGCCCTCTTTGTAGACGAGTTTCAAGATCTAAACCCCTTACAATTCGAATTTCTTAAGGCTTTATGTGGGCCGGAAACCATATTGACAGTCGTAGGAGATACCGATCAAGCTATTTTTGGATGGAGAGGAGGAGATGCAAACCTTCTGTCCGATTTCACGCTTCATTTTCCCAATGTTCAATCCAAAGCGCTCTCCCAAAATTTTAGATGCCCACAAAACATTGTCTCTGTCGCCAATCACCTGATTCAAAAGAATACAGATCGTAGCATCAAAAATCT
>JAYYRF010000226.1:0-7357 GCA_036127535.1 Myxococcota bacterium
TAGCATGGTGTATGAGGCGGATGCCGTGTTGTATCGACCCCCTGAAATGGACGAGGCTGACCCAGAAGCGACTCCGCTTTCTCCACCGGATATGGTTGCGTTCACGCCAGAAGCCTTGTTGTACATTCCTCCGGCAACCGATGCATAGTCCGCCGTTGTTTGGTTCGATTGGCCCCCTGTGATCGAGCTGTAGTCGCCGATACTCGAATGGGACAAGCCCCCGCTGATCGAAGAATAGGCTCCTTCGCTCGTCGAGTTGCTGCCGCCGGAGACCGCGCTGTAGTCTCCGCTGGCGATGTTGCCCGAACCCGCGACGATCGAGCTGTATAGTCCCGAAGCCGTTCCGGAAAGACCCGCGGAAATCGAACTGTAGTCTCCACTGGCGGCTCCGCCCGAACCACCGCTAATAGACGCATAGGAACCGGAGGCCGTACCGGACAGACCCGCAGTAATCGAGCTGTAATTTCCAGAGGCTGTTCCGGATTCACCACCACCGATGGAACTGTAATCACCCGTCGTACTGTTGTTGTAGCCTCCGGAGATCGATGCAGCGGTTCCTTCCGCTAAGTTCTGTGCACCCCCGGAGATCGAACTATAGCTCGCCAAGGACTGGTTTCCTGTGCCTCCGGTTGTCGCGGTATAGGCCCCCAAAGTGGCGTTGTCATAGCCCGCAACCACCGTTCCATAAGAGGTGTAGGTGTGCAAAGAGCCGATGATTAAATTGTGCGAGCCGGTTTTTTCGTCTCCGGAAGCCGTTTCATCATATCCGATAATGAGGTTGCCGAGCCCCGTGAGAGATGCAGTGTTGACAAAGTCGTCGTCGGTATATCCCGAACCGGATTGGATGTATACATTGGCACCGGCCAGTTTAATGGTGTGATTGGTCTCGTCAACGCTGAGATAGTTCGAGAGACTTTCTAACTCCGGACTGGCAAAATCTTGTTGGGTAACCCAAAGTTCCGTCGCATATCCCGCGAGATCGTCGGAAACAAGCTGTGTGGACTCTAAGGTCTCGATTCGATCGCCCAGCGCTTCAATTGCAGTAACGTTGGTCTCCAAGTCGCTTTGCTGTGCAAAGGGTTGAACTTGGACGTAGGCCTCGGTTGCGTATCCTTGCGCCTCTACCCATGTTTTCTCCGCATAGGCGACCAAGGTCGACGAGGAAACATAATCGGACGCGAGGGTGCTAATCTGACTTTCCAGTATGGAGATTTGACCGCTGTTATCGCTGATCAGTGTTCCTTGAGAGGCGATGTAGGCCGCGTTATTGGCGACATCTCCGGCGCTGGCGTACTCTTGCTGCGTAACCCACGCTTTGCTCGCGTATAAATCGAGATCGGCGACAGAAACGTAAGTGTCTTCGATGTCTGCGATGCGCGTTTCTGCATTGTTTTGGCTATACTGCAGACCATCGATGGCGGCACCGTTGTCTTCGATGCGAAGAACGAGCTCCGCCATGGTTAGTCCACCGCTGAGATTGTTGAGACGGGCTTCGAGTTCCGTGTATTTCGTGATGAGGGACTCTTGCTGCTGCAGTTGCTGGTCTATCAGCGCTTGCTGTTCCATGACGGTGACGCGAAGGGTCTCGACTTCTGCACGGAGTTCTGTATCTTCAAAACAGGCCAGTAGTGTGAATAAAAGCATAATGGATTCCAAATGTTGAACGCTTCCATTTTAACGCACGGTTAAAGTGTTTGTCGATTTCTTCATCGGAAAAAACGATTCCCGCTTTATGTTTTCGCAGATACGAAAAAAAAACGCTCCGCAAGAATGTCGGATATGACTACTGCGATGTTCGACGCATCGGTGGGAATCGTGTATTCCCCTGTGATCGTCTTTTTGGGGTTTGCAATGTCCACAACGGTTGGACGAATGGTTTGGCCGTCGTAGTACGGATCGATCAATACGCTCTGAATGAGGGTTTTCCAGTCGGGTAGAGTCTCTTTGGGGCGTTTCGAAGAGAGCTTTTCTCGCAGAAGGGTGGGAGAGAAGGCACGGATGATGATTTGCCTTCCGTCTCGTTCGATCGATGCCGTAGAGGAGGGAAAGAGGAGAGAGGAAAGCTCTTGTGTTCGTATTTTGTATTGCGAGGTTAGCTTTTTGATTTCGTTTTCACAACGATCCAGATGGTTTGCGACGAGCAGAACTTTCTCCGCTGGATGCTGACTCAGTCTATCGATCAACGGTAGCAAATCCTCGCTTTGCAGCGCGCGGCACGGTGCCGCGATGAAGACGTTCCACGACGCCGATACGCCTTGGTATGGGGGTCTTTTTTGCGGTTGAGCGCGAATTTTCTCCAAAATGAGAGGGTATGCGTGGAGAGGAGAGCGAAAATGGGGAACCGAGAATTGTTGGTATACCTGCAAAGCGGTACGGGGCGCGTTCCCCAAAAGACGATTTCGGGTGGTTTCAATGGCATCGCGGTTGTTGTCCGAACCGATAAAGCGTCGGTTCATCCTTTGGGCGACCGCCAATGTGGTTCCCGAGCCGCAAAAGCAGTCGAGGATTAGATCGCCTTCTCGGCTGGAAAGGCCGATGATGCGCCGCAGCAATTCCTCTGGCTTTTGGGTGGGGTAGCCGGTATTTTTGAGAGACATTTTATTTTCGTATGCGATATCCCACATTGCCGTCGGCTTTTTTCCGGTCTTTTTGACCCCGCGATATTCGTGTAGTTTTCCTTTATAGGGCAGGTCCGGAAGGGCATTCAAATCGAAGTACCATTTTTTCCCTTTCTTGTAGAGGAATAGATTGTCGTGTTTGCGGGCCAAAAAGTGTTTGCTCCGACCACCAAAGTCGTGATGCCAAATGATCTCGTTCAAGAAGTTTTCCGGCCCAAAGACCTCATCCATCAGTAGGCGCAGCGCTCCCGCCTGGTGCCAGTCGCAGTGCAGATAAATGGAGCCTTCTTCGTGCAAGAGGTCCTTGAGAAGAATGAGTCGCTCATAGATGAATTGCAGGTAGTGTTCTTGGTACCAATAATCGGAGTACTGCTCTTCCTCGTAGAAGTCGAATCCCTTTTGACCGATGGGTTTGATTTTTTTCTTGTAGGTCGCCGAAGAGTCAAAGGGCGGATCGAGATAAATGAGATGAAAGGCACCGCGGTGGGTTCGGAGGAGATGTGCGAGAATCTCCTTATTTTCACCCCAGTATAGTCGGTTGTTTCCAGAAGACGACGGCGAATATTCCTCGGCCAAAAAGGTTGGGGGGAGGATGAACGAATCCGGTTGCTTCTTACCTCGCCAAGAGAGCTCCATGTTTGGATTGCCTTTGGGCGGAGAAGGGGCTGGCTTCCACTGTTGGGACATGGCGGCGTAGGGGTAAAAAGGAAAAGGGGTGTATAAACACCCCAAGATGGCACGCCCTGTACGACTCGAACGTACGACCCTCGGCTTAGAAGGCCGATGCTCTATCCAGCTGAGCTAAGGGCGCAGGTCAAGGATATATATACAATAGTTTTGACACTGACAAGAGATAATTTGTCTGTTCCCGAATTGAATACGCATTCTCTTGGAACGAAGCTCTGGATTGATTTGCGTCGAGTCAGAACAATTTCCATCCGTGTAAATCGTGGCCGTCTGAGCCGCAAAAAGCATCGTATAGTCCAAACGACTTCTTTTTTGATACAGCTCAGCCCTATGGACGGAACGTATCGCGCCATCGGTCTTAGGTCTTGCCTTTGGTGATCTGAGAGGCTCGCCATTCCACGCGCACGACATATCGAGCATGCTTTTGTGTCTTATTTGGATCAATTTTTACAAATTTTTGATGCCAACCCAATTTTGGCATATCTTCTCAAGCATATACTTTCTAATGTACGCAGGAGTTTTTATGTTCTCAATACTCACCTTCTTGACCCTTGGAGCTTGCTCACAAGGTTTCGAAAACAAGCTCAACAACGTAGATGATATCGGTCTTGCGCCTGAAGATATCGATGATGACAACGATGGTTTTACGGAAAATGAAGGGGATTGTGATGACACCAACCGGAACGTGAATCCCGATGCAGAAGAGGTCTGTGACGGTATTGACAACAACTGCGATGATGTGATTGACATCGGAGCGTCGGACGAGCAAACTTTTTACGCAGACATGGACGGAGATGGCTTCGGTTCCAACGATTCCCTCCAGGCATGCGAAGCGCAGGACGGGTATGTATCAAACAATCTCGACTGCGAAGACGACGATGAAGACATCAATCCGGATGCCGATGAGGTGTGTGACGGAATCGACAACGATTGTAACGAGGACATCGATGAAGAAGACGAGGGCATCCTCTCTACCGAATTGAGCACATTTTATCGCGATTTTGACGGGGACAATTACGGTAACCAAAACGAGCCCATCGAGCTTTGCGAAGTGGAAGATGGCTATGTTAGCAACGATCAAGATTGCGACGACGGAAACGATGCCATCAATCCGGATGCCGACGAGGTGTGCGACGGAATTGATAACAATTGCAACAATTTACTCGATGAGGACGATCCGGAATTGTTGGGTGGCCAAATTCAGAGTTGGTACGACGACGCGGACAACGACGGATTTGGTGATCCCGATAGCGTTCTTAATCAGTGTTCTCCACCAGCGGGATATGTCGATAACGGCGATGACTGTGATGATGGTAACGCCAATGCCTTCCCTGGTGCGGCAGAGAACGAGTCTTTGACCGAATGCATGAACGATAGCGACTTTGACGGCTATGGTGAGAATACCGGAGCCGGATGCTGCTACAGTTTGGAAATGACCGATTCATGGGGTGACGGGTGGAACGGTGCCATGATCGAACTCAATGTAAACGGCACGATTTCTCAGACCTTCGAAAACCAAAACCTCGACGGGGCTTCTGGTTCCAACGGGTATGAAGAGACGCAAACGGAATCCTTTTGCATCGGCGGCGGAGAGACCTTCGAGCTGGTTTGGAGTGCGGGTCAGTACGATTCAGAAGCCAGTTATGCTCTATACGACTCTGCGGGTACGGAACTCATCTCCGGTTCCTCTCCGATTGCGGGTGCACTGTATTCCGATACATGCGCCGCTTCTTCGGGACAAGTTGCCTCCGGAACCGATTGCGATGACACCGACGGTACTGTTTTTCCCGGTTCTGTTGATGAAGCGAGCGCAACCGAATGCATGATGGATTCCGATGGAGACGGTTTCGGCGACATATTCCCGCTGAGTGGTTACGATGCGGGAACGGACTGCGACGATTCGGATGATACCGTATTCCCGGGAACGGTCGATGAAGCGAGCAGTTCCGAGTGTATGCTGGATGTAGATGAAGACGGCTACGGTGATCTGTACCCGCCCGCCGGCTACGATGCCGGTACCGACTGCGATGATGATGACGACTATACCTTTCCCGGCGCGGCCGAGATGGAGCTTACTACAGGCTGTATGACCGATATGGACGAGGATGGCTACGGTGATGACAGCCCGGCGCTCGGTGTTGATGCGGGAACGGACTGCGATGATTCTTTGTTCGCGGTCAATACCAGCGTGACCGAAGTCTATTACAACGGAATCGATCAAGACTGCGACGGCGGCAACGACTACGACCAAGATGGCGACGGCTACGAGTCCGACGCGCACAGCGGAACGGACTGTGATGATACCGATGCAGATGTCAATCCAATGGCACCGGAAGATTTCACAGATGGAATCGACAACAACTGCTCCAATGGTATCGATGAAGAGTTTGCGGTCTACGATATCGCCGAGAATATTACGTTGGAGTACGATTTGAGTTTGGGTATTTATGATATCCAGCCCTTGGGCATCACCGTGGATTCTTATGGAGACGCCTTTTTGGTGTACCAAAACGGTTCCGGAGACATCTTTTATCGCAAGCGATCTGCCGATGGAACCTGGGGCGACAACACCGAGATTAGTACGGTTTCCGGCTACAACGGAGAGGCGCTTCAAGTCAAGGTCGATAGCTTAGATCGGATGCAGCTTATCTACACATCGTTCCTCACCAATACCGACATGTACTTCAACTATATGGAAACCTATACCGAAACGTGGAGCAGCGATCAATGGGCGGGCGAGGTCTTCAGTGGAAATACCTTTGAAGCCGGGTTCCGCATCGGATTTGATGTGGACGGAAACGACCTTCCCAGCTTTGTCTATTACGATCAAGATAATTCAAATGGTTCAGAGCCCGTACCGAACATGGTTCGTTCTTCCTATGTCGCCAGTACATCTTTGGATGCACTCTCTTTCAGCAGCTATCTCTTGGATGATTTCTACTGGACAGGATGCAATACGTGCTATTCTGGAACCTTTGCATCGCTGGCCATTGACTCCAACGATCGCGCGCATTCTGTATTTTACAACCACAGCAACGTAAACGGCGCCGCGGAACTCCTTGGGTTCGACGATGCGTATGAAAATCAATACTCCTACGTAAACAGTGGAGGATCGTCCGCGGAGTGCGTGGACGGAAACTTCTGGGCGGACTTCAACGACACCCACGTTGATAATTCGTTGAATACGGTAGAAGATCATGGAAAGCATAACAGCGTTGCCATCCATCCGATCAACGATACGCCTTGTGTCGCCTATACCGATGGTGATGGTGATCTAAAGTATGCCTGCAAAGACAACAGTGGTTGTGATCGGGGCTGGGCGGTTCAAACGGTCGATTCTTCTTCCGGTACAAAATCCTATGCGTCTTTGGATTTCAACTCAAGCGGCGAGGCCTACATTGCATATCACGATCAAGGCGATCTCAAGCTTGCGCATCTGAACAACGGAACATGGGACGTGGCGACCGTAGACAACTTCCAGAACGTCGGAAATTATGTGGATATGGATATCGACGATAACGACATGGTTCACATCATCTACTACGGTGAGACCTTCGATACCATACGATACGCATATACCGAATAAGCGTTCCCGCTAAACAACCAAAGCACTCAATCGAGTGCTTTTTTTCTTTTGAGCTCTTCGAAAATACCTTCGGCCCATTCCTTGTGTGCTTTTGCGTTGGGATGGAAGCCATCTTCTGCGAAGTAATCCGGTGTCATTATGTCCGGTATTAGCAGGAAGGAGCTGCGCTCAAAGGACGCGATCTCCCGTCGGAGCAGATCGTTCATCAAATCCGAACGGCGTCCGAGGAAGGCGCGAACCGGGTAGGGCAGGGAGGGAAAGCAGCGAAAAGGCGGGATCGATGAGCAGACGATATAGGCGCTTGGATAGCGATGGCGGAGATGTTGCAAAAGACGTTGCCATTCTCGAACCCACTGGCGTACGGGCGTGGCGTCTTTGCAGTCATTGGCACCGATGCTGATAAAAATGAAGTCGGCATGTGGAGGCAGTTGTGGTTCAAAAAGAGGAAGTGCTTGGCCGATGCGCA
>JAYYRF010000227.1:0-4487 GCA_036127535.1 Myxococcota bacterium
GTAATGCTGCCCAAGATTCCCAGTGTGGTTTCCCCCAAATGTTCGGTGCCGTACTTTGCGAGCCACAAGACATCGGTTGGGGGAATCGCGGCGACCGTTGCCTTGGATTCAAACTCCGGTGCGTAGTGGGGTAGATAGCGATCGGTGAATAAGGAAGCAAAACCACCTTCGGAGGCACCCCAAATGACCATATGATCCTTGCGGATTCGGATGTCTGGCGCTTCGTCTTCTACGAAGTGATGAAGGGCGCGCAAGGAGTCCAAAGAGGCGATCGCCGTTGGTTCCGCCACGATATACGGATGCAAAGTATCCGACTCCCCGCGCCATCCACTCATACCGATGTAGTCCGGTGCCACGACGACATTTCCCAAGGAGGCAAAGAGAACCGGATGGGCTGCACCGGCAATTCCGATGGCCGTAGGGGCGCATGTGTCGTTTAAACCGAGCGTAAAGTGCTCCCATAGAACGGTGAGCATCTCTTCTTCAATGTCCGTTGGAATCACGATGAGTCCGGTTGCGAGCACCTCTTCCCCTTTGTCTTGTGTCGTATATTGAATAAAATGCGTTTCCACACCGGTTTCGGGCTGAGGCAAGGGAAAGTCAAAACTGTTATACAGCGCTTGCAACGCTTCTTTGCTAAAGGAAAATTCGTCTCGTCGCTCGGACGAGACAATGGTTCCCATCGTATCGGTTGGGAGAAGGTTGTATTCGCGTAATCCGCACTGTGATAAAGGAAAATCCGGAATCGCCGGTGTTGCTTCGGTCGCAACGGCAGAGTCGTCATTTTTTTGTGCGTTTTGGCATGCGAGCCAAAATATTAGCATCATGGTGGTGTCCTGTTGGGTAAGATGTGTCTTAAAAGTGCTCGCGCATGTAATCCAAGACGGCCGTGGCCTCTTCTCGTGAAATGGGTATGGAGGGCATGGTGCCGAATCCATTCAGCATGGTTCCAATGATTTCTTCGTCGGGGTACTCTAGTTTGTCCAGCAAAGAAGGGCCGACGTTGGGAACGCCCATACCTTCTGCACCGTGACAGTTCGCACAATACTGATTGTAGATGGCTTCTCCGCTTCGCTCTTCGGGCTGAGAGGCTTCTGCTTCGCTGCTGTCCGAAGCGGGTGCGTTTTCGAATTGGTAATCCTCTCCTTTTTCCGCGCATCCCGTCAGTAAGAAGGCCAGTGGAAGAGCGAGCATTTGGGTCTCCGTTCTCAAGAGTGGATTTCTATTTTTACCACGGAATCTACAAGGTGGTTGTGCTTTTGTAAAAAAGTACAGGTGGTTGTGCTTTTTGTATGATTTTTTTAGGGCATGCATCGAGATAGAGAGGCCGGAAAAGACATTGTCGAGGGAGATCGGTCTTTGGGATTGTGAATCGGGATGGGTGGCGGAATTACCCGAGCCTTTGCGGATGGCTCTTCACAATAAAAATCCGGCATTGCTGCGGAACCGAGATAAAGAAGAAGCGGAGGTCACATGCTTTGGGGACTGGTTCTTTTGGTGATGGCATCGCTTTGTTGGGCGACGTTGGACGTACAGCGCAAGTATTTGGTACAAAAGATGAATCCGCTTACGTTGACGGCGGCGCTTTGTTTTGGACAAGCCTTGCTGTTTCTGTTTGCCTATGGCGCGGTCGGGTTTCCCATTCCGGATGCTGGTTATTGGATGTACGGTGTGCTCTGCTCGCTGATTGCGCTGGTGGCGGCGCTGGGTCTCAATTGGGCACTGCGTTTATCGCCGCTCTCGCAGTGCATTCCCATGCTGTGCCTTACGCCGGCCTTTGCGGTAATCCACGGATATCTTTTGCTCGGTGAAACTTTGAATATACCGCAGCTCGTTGGACTGGTCTTTTCGGCGATCGGGGCGGCTGGTTTTGGTTTGGAAAAGGGATGGAGCCGGGCGAAGGGGGCGTATATGATGATGGGGGTCGCCTTTTTATTTTCGCTGACGATGGCGCTGGACAAGGTGGCCTTGCAGTATGCGGCCGTCACCGCACACGCTTTGTTTCAAGCAGCTTTGATCGCGGTTTTGTTGTCCTTGGTGATGGTTTTATTGAAACAGGGAGGGGATGCCCGTAGGGTTTGGGACAACAAGGGTCTCTATTCTGGTGCGGTGCTGGTGTTTGCCCTGGCGGTTGGATTTCAACTCGAGGCGGTCAAGTACTTGGATGTGTCGCTTCTCGAGGCCCTCAAGCGTTGCATCGGTTTGACGTCGGCGGTCGTGGCCGGGTACTGGTTGTTCAAAGAGCCAATTACCAGTCGAAAAGTCGCTTCGGCCGCACTGCTGGCCGTCGGGGTGTGCATCGTTCTTCTCGCCTGATGATGACGGTGAGAAACGCTATTTTTCAATACCGAGGACTTCGATTTCGAAGACGAGAATGGAGTGGGGTGGGATGCTGCCGGCTCCGCTGGCGCCATAACCGAGATCGGGTGGGATGAAAACCTTCCATTTGGAACCGACCTTCATTTTGGGAAGAATCTCTTGCCAACCGGGAATGACTTGATTGACGCCGAGCGTGGCGGGCTGATTGCGGGCAACAGAACTATCGAAGATGGTACCGTCGGCGAGACTGCCCGTGTAGTGGACTTGAATGGTATCCTCTGCCTTGACCGATTCGCCGTCGCCATCTTTTAAAATGGTGTATTGGACGCCGGAAGGAAGGGACACGACTCCTTTTTTCTTTGCGTTTTTGTCGAAGAATTTCTTGTGTTCTTTTGAGAATTTTTCGGCTTGTTTGGCTTGGAGGGCCTGTATGGTCATCATGACGTACATTTGGGCCTGCTGATCATCCCACTTTAGTTCTTTGCCGTCGAGCGTGTTTTGGAGGGCATTCAAGAAGACCTTTTCATCGAGTGAACCGCTCTCCAATCCTTGTGAGAGCATACTTTTTCCGATCAGAATCCCAAAGCTGTAGGAAAAGTCCTTTTTGGAGATCTCGGGCGGCGTTTCCGCGGAGGCGGCTGTAGAGAGAAGGAGTGCGAGAAGGCTTGTGAAAAAGAGAGGCCGTATCATGTGAGTCCGTGATGAAAGGGTGAGGGTCTGAAAACCGTATCGGTGAACATCTGATGCTCAAAACACTTTTATATATCTCGTTTTGAATTGGAAGCCACCTTTGTATGCGTGGAGACCCACCGCCCGAAGAGCCAATTTTTTTGGTGGTCGAGGGAAGTATCATTTTGCAAAGCGCGATGGCATACAAGGGGATAACGATAGAAAAAATGGAGTGTTTTGATCTGTGTGAAGGGTTGGTTGCCGATCTTCTCTTTCATCCAAGCGATGTCGATACGCAAACCAAATCCGCTTACTCCGGACAGCTTACGTCGTACCACTCCACTTCTGTTCCTTGCGCCGTTAGCGAGAGCGAAGAGGGGACAGATTGTTGCGTCAACGCGCTGCCCTCACCAAAATCAAGGGTGAAATCTTGGGGCGGGGCATCTTTAAAGTTCCAAGGGGTAACGCCTGATGAATTCAACTGTGTGGAAGAGGCGATTTCTCCGCTGCTCTCAAACTGCAACATACCCGTCGATATGACAAAGGCCATGCCAGACGGCATGATCGCGTTAAACGAGGTCTCTATCGCTGCGGCATCCCCGAGAACATAATAGTTCCAGCCTCCTTCCATCGTATGTTCAAACAGAAGGTGCAAGGTTTGGGTTGCATGGTTTGCATCGAGAATCTCAATGCTGGCGCTGTAGTCCGCCACGTCCTCTGCGGCGGCGATGCTCTCCGTCATTCCATCAAAAATCATCGACCCCAAAGGAGAGGTTGTGCTGTCCGCAGCGGCGTCGAGATTCCCGGTTATGACAATGGAATCAGCCACGAGGCCTTGCCGGAATCCAGCATCGCAATCCACCTCATCGCAATCAGAATCTACACCGTCCCCCGCGACATCGCCGGCCATCGGATAAATGCTATCGTCTGTATCATCGCAATCCTCCGGTGCTTCATAGCCGTCGCAATCGGCATCGTTGGGACGACTTTGGACGGTGTCGTCTGTGTCATCACAATCTTCTCCGCCAAATTGAGAATCCGCAACACCGTCGCCGTCGAGATCGGGGCCGTCGACTTGGTCGCAGTCTTGGTCGACGCCATCGACATCGCTATCGACTGCACCCGGGAATACCGATGCGTCTCCATCGTCGCAATCACCCTCTTCTTCGGTATACCCATCTTCATCCAAATCGTCGTATTCGACCGTGATGTCCGCATCGGCCGATGTATCCGTCTCCTCTTGCTCACTACCGGTATCTTCCACTTCTTCTTTGTCACTGCAGGCGGATAAACCAACCAACAGACCTGACACGAATAACAATCCTAATGTACGCATTTTTACCTCACTTGCTACATTTCGTTTTGTTATCTATACGGAGTCAAAGATCAAAAGTTTAACAAGTCACCACAATAATCCCGCCTCGGGCAATCGGCCATGATTGGTTGGTTAAACTTCTAATCGACAGGTATGGACAAAGAGAGAGTATCCTTCGCGTTGT
>JAYYRF010000228.1:0-3008 GCA_036127535.1 Myxococcota bacterium
ACGCAGTGCAGCCTGCTCCGGTGCACGAAAAGACGAAAAAACGCGGCGTAACAGCGGCAGCAAAAGTTGAAAATCATCCTCTCGCAACGAAAGGAGCCAGCGCTCCACAATGTCGAAAAATCGTGTATCGTAAAGGAGAATCTGTGCGGAACCCAAAAGAAAGCCTTCGATCCACTGTCCGATAACCATCGCCTCCTCGACCAAAGAGAGTTCTTTTTGTAGGCGCACAAACAGAGCATCATCGTCCACCATGTTTAGATCGTGCAGAACCCTTAGGGCATATCCTCGCAAAATAGGTAAAATGCGTCCTTTGTCAGACAAGTCGCGAAGCGTATCTATCCAAAGATTCAACAGCCGTTCATCATCTAAGAGTTGGAGTGCGTGTAGGACATTCCGAATCTGTTCTATTTTCTCCATTGCCTTTTCAGAGGCTTGCCCCAGGCAGCTGTTCGGAAGTGAGAAACTCAGACTTTCGACCATTCGGTCGATCATGGCTCGAACCGCTTCACGGGGTAACCCGCCCGCTCGGCCATAAACCAGCATAAAGATCAAACGCGGTACGGCATCCAAAAAATCACTCGGCTCAGAACACTGAACGATTACGTCGCCAAGACTCCGACATCCAAACACAATGCTTTGGGGTAAATCCGCACCGATCGCCTCTGTCAAGAGATCCAAAATCGATACGATCTCTTTCTCGTGTTCAAAACCGTTCTCAACCGCCCCGCGCGCCGCGCTAACCAGAGTGGTTCCCCAACGAAGGGACTCGATCAGATGCAGGACATAGTCGGGCTTCCAACGGTACGACCAATGTTCCCAAAAAGTTCCCCTTCCACCCTGTTCCTCTTCTTTGACGGCCCATGGTAATCCCAAAATGGACAAACGATGAAAAAAAATGGATTTAGCACGTCCGCTGTCCGTTCTCAAGTCGAGGCGAATTTCGCGGACGTCAGTATCCAGCTTAAGACGCAAAGACTTTACCTTTTTTAAAAATTCTTTCTCCAACGGGGTTTTGGGCAACGTTGGATCTACCACACCCAAATTAGACGTGACCAGTATTTTGTGACGCAGAACCGACCATGTTTTTCGATTACCGCTCATTAAGACCGCAATGGTGGAATCTTTTACGTCTCGCAGAGAAATGACGGCATGCTCTCGCAGAGCCGCAAGTTGATGCGACATATGAACCGCGTCAATTAATTCAGCGGTCGAAGCACTCAAGCCGGCTTCTCGAAAAACACCAGCCTTTTGAGAGAACCAAATCGAAGGGTCTACCCGTCCGCCACATTCCCATAAAAAACGATACCAATCCGGTGCGGTAAGACCTGCACCATAACCGGAGGACAAGCATAGACGCTCATAACTCCACGGCACCCATGAAAATGAGAGTTTCACACTCTCCAGACCTTTGATCTGTAAACGATCCGATTTCGCCGGAATAGAGTCTTGTAACGCTGGCACATGCCATGCTCCACAAACAACGGCAAGGGGTTCTTTGTATTTTCGTTTTGCCTTGGCGATTTCCAATCTCATATATGCTTCTCGGATACTGTCCCATGATGACGTGGGCACTTCGCTGCGCAGATGACCGATTAGTTCTCCGATGAGGGGAAAAATACTCTCTTCACCGCTGTGCTCTTCTAAAAAGCGATCCCACCATATATCATCTTCACCCATACCTGAAAGTTGATTCAATAGGCGAAAAGGATCTTTGCGCGGCACGTCTTTTTCCGCAGAGCGCGCCATCGAAAATTTAGCCGGTATATCTATGAAAAAAACGGGTGTGTCGTTTTGCTTCGCCCACAACAATGCCTGCCACTCGGGAGAAAACAGAGCGAAAGGATAAAACAAAGCCTTGGAGGGATCATCACGCTCATAGGCGAGCAAAGCGACGGGAGGCTCCAACAAATCCCAGTATGCAAGCTGTGCGTTGGCATCACTCGGGCCTTCGATGAGAACCACCCTCGGACGAATTCTATCGAGTTCGTTCTTGACGTGTCGTGCAGATCGAGGTCCGTGGTGACGAACGCCCAAGATATGCACTTGCGGCTTCCATTCTTCAAACAGCATCTTTTATACTCTGATACAGAGGAGAAAAATCAGGTCTTTCGCGTAACACCCCCTCGAGATATTCCAGTAAAACCACCCGATCTTTTTGCGGATCTTTCAAGATGGTCGAGATAATATTGGGCGCCAAAGAGCGTGCATCGATCCGTCCCTTACCAAAGTAGGCAGCATGAGACCAACTCGATACGACGAGGTCGATGATCTCTGCGGTACTCAAGGTGCCCGAAGGAGACTTCAATTTCCTCGTTCCGTCTTCGCTCTCCCCTCTGCGCAATTCGCGAAAGATCGTTAATATCTGCTGTAACTGCTCGTCCAATGGAGGCAGCGGGGGTAATTTCAGTCTCTCCCCCAACTCCGCCACTCTTGTTTGAACGATTTCCTGCTCTTTCTCAATGCTGTCCGGTAGTGGCAAAACAACCGTGTTAAATCGACGCTTGAGTGCGGAAGACATCAGATTTACACCGCGATCTTTGGTATTCGACGTTGCGATGACATTGAACCCACGCTGCGCATACAAGAGCTCGTTCAATTCTGGAATGGGCAGTACCTTTTCGGATAGAATTGTTATTAACTGATCTTGCATCTCTGAATTCATACGGGTCAATTCCTCTAATCGAAGAAGCTGCCCCTTCTTCATCGCCCGCATTAGAGGTGTCTCGACCAAAGCGTCGTATGAAGGCCCCTTTGCCAATAATTGTGCGTAATTCCATCCATAACGCAATTGTTGCTCGTCGGTTCCAACCGTGCATTGAACCAAAAGAGTCGAACAACCGGATATGGCAGCTGCCAGATGTTCTGATAACCAAGACTTTCCCGTGCCCGGTACGCCGAGGAGAAGAAGTGCGCGATCGGTCGCTAAAGAAGCAATTGCACTCTCAACGAGTCCGCTCTCTCCGAAGTACTTGGTTCGAATGCGATTTCCGGCCGGAGTGACTCCACCC
>JAYYRF010000229.1:0-2532 GCA_036127535.1 Myxococcota bacterium
AGATCTTGCCCCAGATCAAAGTCTCAGCCCACAGCTCTTGGATACGTTGAACGTTTTGCCTTGGCACGAATTGGGATACAAAGGTTCCGGAGTTAAGATCGCTGTCTTTGACATCGAATGGTTTGGTGCAGAGATATCGGCAAATGTTACGGCAGAGAATACCCATGACTGTTTTGCCCACCAATCTTGCGCTCCTCGCATAGACCCAACCAATATCCGTTTTGAAAACGAGCAAGGACGCCACGGCATCGCTTGTGCCGAAGTCGTCCAAAAGATTGCTCCTGAAGCCGAACTGCACCTCGTCCGCGTAGGCAATCGAACCACCCTGGAAAATGCTGTGGAGTGGGCGATCCGAGAAGACATCGACATTATCAGCATGTCGCTTTCATTTTTTAATGAAAGTTTCTATGATGGAACAGGCCCAAATTCAGATCAAATTTTCAAACTGCACAACGCCGATATATTGATGGTTACTTCGGCCGGAAATTATGCACGCCAGCATGTTCGTGATCCTTTCTACGATCCTGATTGGAACGGGTGGCACAATTTCGACCACGGAACGGAATACATGCCAATATACTACAGCGAAGGAAGTCACAGAATGAATATCCTGTGGGACGAGTTCGAACGATGTGGTACAACCGACCTAGACGCCTATGTATGGAGCCCATCCGGCGAACTCGTTGGACGTGGGTTTTCTGAACACGAGATCGGCTCGAATCGCTGCCATCCCGGAGAGCGCTTTCAAGTGACAACAACCGAAAGTGGATGGCACTATCTTCAATTATACCGTCACAGGGGTGGTAGCGTTGATATTGATATAATGGCGCGCGGTGGAACCGTATACTTCAAGGAACCAACAGCATCCATCGTAGATCCAGGCAATCACCCCTACGCCTTTACCGTTGGAGCAGCCAATATCAACGACTACTTCGATGGCAGTACGGAACCTTTTTCATCTCACGGCGCACCGGGAATGTTCAAACCCGATATCGTAGGACCGGACTCTTTATCTACACACACATACGGCGGATGGGGTTTTTATGGAACCTCAGCATCCACACCAGCCGTTGCCGGGATGATTGCCGTCATCATGAGCCGCTATCCTGAAAAGAGTCCATACTGGGCATCTGATTTTCTGAAGCGGAGCGCCGTAAACCCTGTGCTCTCTCAAGATGGACACAGCAATGAAATGGGAGCCGGCTATGCTCGACTTCCCTCCACTGACCGAGGCTGCGGCGGAAACGCATTGTTTCTACTCCCTCTTTTAGGTATATTTCGCAGAAAAGCCATGCCAAAACCATCAAGAATCGGCTACAGTAATTCTTAATCCACAAGAGGTTCCCCGAATGAATATACTTCTGCCCGTCATTATTGGATGCTCAGAACCCGTCGTTGAACAAACCCTTTCGTTTAACTTCATCGATGGGGCATCTTCAGAGCAAATCGAGTTGCTCAGCAGTACCCACACCAATACTCCCATGGCAACCGCTCGTTCGCTTAACGCATACAATGCTGCTGTCAGCACCGAAGAGACTATATCCATTCAAATAGAGGGAGAAGCCGAACCGAGAACGGCTAACTTTGATGTTTTTGGTTATGCACGCATTCCTCTCCCTGCGGAATCTCCGCGTTTATACCATTTCTCAGCAGAAGGAAGCGAGGAGTCCTTTACCACCTACAAGCTTCCAGAAAATCCAACATCAAGACTCGCGCTCTTAACGGCTCTGCCCAATGGCAACATCCCTTCATCGGCGGCGCGTGGCAGTGGTGGATACATATTTTCGTTTGATAACGAACTGTGGTGGCAAGATATGGCCGCGGGCTCTGATAGCTTCTTGGTGTTATTGACGCCAAATCCAATCCTGGGTCTGTGGTCAAATCATATAGATGGGGATGGCATACTCGATTGTATTGTATGGACGCAAAACCAAGCCTTTTTAATGCGCGGCAATGTAGAAGGAGGACTTAGCTGGGGAGGAGGCATAGAATTTGATGAAGGCCGAGTCGTCGCGGCCTCCGTTGCCGACCTGAACGGAGATCGTATTTCGGACATTGCTATTGGCGTCACAACCGAAAACGAATCAACCATTGCCATCTTTGAATCGGATGGAAATTGGACTTTTTCAGAAGGAAACCACTTCTTTTTAGCGTATCCTTTGGAGGGAATGGTCGCAGAGGATGAAGATAAGGATGGACGACCTGACCTAAGTGTTATTGATGAAAGCACTGGATACATCCGTCGTTATACCTACAATTTAACCGGCTGGATGGGCGGAACTCCCTCCATTATTGAGCCAACAACATATATCGCACCCACCGGCAGCCACCTCCCTCCAATGGAAGATCTCAATGCGGACGGCCGTAAAGATCTACTGATCATTGGCGCCGAAAATAACAATGTACAAGATTTTACGTTCTTCATTATCAACAATGGATCTACGATATACAAACAGCAGTACTCTCCCTTCTTCGCAAAATTTAGAGATGTCGATCAAAATGGCTCAACCGATGTTCTCGCATTTACCGATG
>JAYYRF010000230.1:0-2877 GCA_036127535.1 Myxococcota bacterium
AAATTGCCGTTCAATTTGAAGACCTTCCAGAAGAAGCCCTCGATCAGCTATCGGAGCTGACCTTAAACATACAAGAAGCACTCTTGTAGACACTATTCTGCTGTTCTTACCAGTCTTAGTCCAACATCTCGAATGCGGAACCCGGGTTTGATATAGTGCCTGTTTGCTACGCGCAGTGAACGAGGAGGCAGTCCCCAACTCCCGCCTCGAATAACGCGCAACTTCCCTTCGTTTGGTCCTTCATAATTTGGAAGATTATATTCAGCGAAGGCAGGATATGTAGCATACCAATCCCAAACGTATTCCCAAACGTTACCACTCATGTCATAAAGGCCCCAATCGTTGGGTTCTCTTTGACCGACGGCGTGGGTAAAGTAACGGCTGTTTTCTGCAAACCAAGCGACGGTATAAGGCTCTCCGCTGCCCGAGTATAGAGAGTCTCGCCCACCTCTCGCCGCATACTCCCACTCCGCCTCTGTAGGGAGTCGATAACCATTTTTTTCACTATCCACGACAATGTCGCGCGAGAGAGTCGTACACTCGGCTTCGCTCAAGCCAACCTTGAATCCGTACGGAAGAGTATACACTTCGTCAAACCCCTCTCTTTTGGAAAGACGATTTGAAAAGACAATGGTATCACACCACGAAACGTTTTCAACGGGGCACTCCAAACCACAACGCTGAAAATGAGACGGATTCTCTTGCATAACCGTTTGCCAAAGGCGCTGGGTCACTTCGTACTTTCCAATAAAATAGTCTCTGCGAAGATTTTCTTGGTGCAATGTTTCGTCTGAGTCTCTGTCTTTTTCGGTGGATGTAGACCCCATGTAGAATGGCTCGGCGGAAACCAAGACCATCTCATATCCCATGATAGAGCGAATCTTACGCCCCTTTTCTCGCAACCATCGTTTCGCAACGGCGACTTCAGGAATATCGACGCGCATACTTACGCCATCAACCTCGACGAAAACTTCGGAATAGTCCGTTACGAAGTCTTGGATCAGCTCAAAAATTTCTTTCCCGCCGATTTTGCGTGCCTTTGCCATTTGACGCCAAATCTTTCTCGCATCTTCTTGTACTTTTTGCGCCATCTCAACCAACAGCGTCTGCCGAGCGTCTTCTTTGCGACGCTGATCATCCATTTCCCGAGCCTTGGACTCAACTTCTTGAATCCGACTCAAATAGTCCGTTGGCTCGGCGCTTCCGAGGCGGACATCCGTGCGCCATACCGACCGTCCCTCCGTCACCGGATCCAACTGCTCGCGAATTCGCTCGAGATTCGGTCCTTCGGTTTCCAAGGACTGCGCAAGGGTAATATCGGCCGTCTCTTGAGAGTATGGCTGCTGTTTCTCATTTCCAATTTGTATGGTGCGAAGAGCGTTTTGCACATATGTGCTCAATTCTTTGGTCTGCACCTGCCCGTCCCTGTTTGCGTCGGCCCATCCTCGTAGGCCTCCAAGCGCAAGATAGCTGAATGCGGGACGATTGGTACCCGAAAGAGGAAAACTCGACTCAGACGGCTGAGTAGCGAAGTAAAGCGTAACACCTTGTGAAACGAGGAGTTTGGCCTTGGTTTGGGGCACTTCTTCGGAGAAGAGAGGCTGGTTTCCAACCTTACCGTTGAAGGATCCATCGAAGAGTCCAACGAAATGCTGCTGCTCTCCGTCGCTAATGTCCTTGACGATGTCAGCGATTGAAACCCCTTTACGTATGATGTCATAATAGTTATCTTGGACGTCATATGGCAGTATTCTTGGCGCTTGATCCGCTCTTGCACCGTGCCCAATAAAAATAAGCCAGCACAATCCTCCCCCCGGCTGATCATTCTTCAAGGCTTTCAGTGCATCTTTGATATTCCGAGACGTTGCATCCTCACCATGGAGCCATTTTACTTGCTGAACCGGTATTCCTCGATGCCTTTTAAAATACTGAAACCAATCACGACCGTTGCTTTTGGCTCCATTCATCGAAGGTAAGATCGAATATTCTTCGACCGAAATGATGAGTGCACTTTCGTTTTGCGGTTCCAAAACGGTATGTGGTGACCAATTAGCCGGCTCTTGCGATAAGTCCGGCCACTCTTCTGCCTGTAGTGGATTGATTAAGCTCAAAAAGCCCAGCAATGAAAACATTCAATTCTCCTTGGCAAGAGTATATCACGATCGAGAAAAAACAGGTCTTCCATGCAATCTTTTCTATCCTTATTCTACTTCTTGTTGTCTTCTTTTGTTTGCTTCTTTGTCTCAGGAAACTTCGTTCTTACAAGTCGAAAGCCCGTTTGATTATTCCTTGCGGTGGGGTAGCGCCGAAAGCGATTCACAATTCGTATATCTCGCACACCGCTCGCCCAACTTCCACCCCGTAGAACTTTGTATAAACCCGATTTGGCGCCCATCGGATCTACGGTGTTTGTGTTTGGATATGGGGCATACCAATCATTACACCATTCCCATACGTTACCGCTCATGTCGTATAAACCGATCGGTGACTTCTTTTTGATTCCAACCATCTGAGGCATTTTCTTTGAATTTTTTTGATACCATGCCACTTCGTCAGCCTTTTCGCCTCCCGCAAAGATCCATGTCAATCGCTCCGCATAATCCTTTCGCCTCTGTAAGGACTCTTTGCGCTTTTTTTCTCTCTCTTTCTCTTTCGCTATTTCTTTTTTCGTCTTCTTCTTTTTCTTCGGTTTGGGCTTTTCCTGTACTTTCTCTTCTCTCTCGAGCGGCACAGGAGGGGGTGGTTGCTCCGCAGCTCTGTTCGCCGCCTCCTCCTCTTCCGTTAGCGGGAACAAACCACGGGCCGCATATTCCCACTCCGCCTCGGTCGGCAGGCGATACCCTTTACAATTATATCCCTTGGGATATTGAACCTGAT
>JAYYRF010000231.1:0-5213 GCA_036127535.1 Myxococcota bacterium
AACGGATTCTCAAGGCGCGCTCGAATCATTTGAGCGGTATTTTAAATGGAGTGGACACCGTCTCTTGGAATCCCGCAACCGATCAAAAAATTGCCGCAAATTTTTCGAAGAATAATTTGAAGGGGAAAGAAGAATGCAAACGCGCTCTGCAAAGAGAACTCGGTTTACCGGTACGATCTGATCAGCCTCTGTTTGGATTTATTTCCAGGCTCGATTTTCAAAAGGGTGTGGATCAAATCGAAGCGGTTTTACCTTGGCTCGTGCAACAAGGAGCACAGGTGGTTTTGTTGGGGACGGGCGACCCACGACTCGAGGCTTTTGTTCGTCGAGCGAACCAGTATCTTCGGGTAGCCGGTTTGGTGACCTTTTCGAACGATCTCGCGCACAAGATTACGGCGGGCTCAGATTTTTTGTTGATGCCCTCGCGTTTTGAACCGTGTGGTTTGACGCAGCAGCACGCTTTGTTGTACGGAACGTTACCAATCGTGCATGCAACGGGTGGCTTGAGAGATACGGTTCATTCCTTTAATCCAAAAACCAAAACGGGTAATGGATGGTCTTACTATCCTCTGCAAGAGCAAAAATTACAGCAAGCCTTAAAGTGGGCTTTAACCACGTATTATCACGCCAAGTCGGATCTTCATGCCCTTCGAATGAACGCGATGTCAGCAGAGCGAAGTTGGTCACAAGCGGCCGAGAAGTATGAAAAGGTCTTAACTTCTGTGCTCCGAAGGAAATGACTCTTGTTTCTCTGTGTTTGATTTGCTATAGTAGAAGGGTTCTGTAATACCGGAGGATGTGATGGCCAAAAGACTCGATACAAAAGCGCTGCTCGTATTTTTTCTCGGTTTCTCTTTGGTGTCCGTAATCTTGCTGGGAGTCGGTTTCTTTCTCCTTCCAGAACTCTTTTCTTCGCAAGAAGTACAAGTGGAGAGTGTGGCGATTGTGGAAGAGAAGAAAGAAGAGAAGAAGGAAGAGAAAAAAGAAGACGTCGTGGAAGTGGTTCCCAATGTAACCTTTGTGAATCAAGCAAAGGACGCTTTGAGTATGGAAGTACGATGCGGAGAGGGGATTCAAAAAGGCACGGAGGTTTCGCTGCATGTAGAAACGAAAACAAGGTGTGCAATTCAGGTTTTGGTCGGTACAAAAATTCTCAAAACGGAAAGAGAGGTTGAGCCAAAACAAACCTATCTTTGCTTCTCCGACGAGACAAACGCTTGTCTGACTTCAGATGAGATGAAAAAAGAGAAGGCAGCGCCAAAACCGGTGAAGAAAAAAGTATCCACACCGCCCAAGAAAAATAATGCGGTAAATGTCCTCAAAGAAGAGGTGATCGGACCGGCAACATTAACGATTAGTGCGGATGTGCAGGCTAAAATATTTATCGATGGAAAATTTATTCGTCAGGCGCCTTTAATCAAGCACAAAGTATCGTCGGGCAAGCATCGGATTATCATCGCCGCATCGAATGGAGAGCGTAAAATGTTCAATCTGAATGCTGAAGATGCGACTTCGTATGTGAGGTCGTGGTCCTTTAACGATAAAGGGTGGAGCCAAAAGTCACCTTAGACATTGACGTCCAAATGTTGTTTGCGTTAGTCTTATCTATGTGATCAATGTGGAAGATTGCGATTTTATGTCATCTTCATCATTTAAAGGTGTATTTATTCTGTGAATTTGATACTATAGAAGTCAAAGGATACTACATGAACACTTTTGCTCTCGCACTTTCTCTCATGGCGACATCTTGGGCACAAGAAGAACCCAAGATGTGGCCGAAGCACGATGTCTTTGTGGCGGAAAGTCAGCCTTCTAGCGAAGATGTCGTCTTTATCATCTCTATCAATGATTACTTATATGTGAGCGATTTTCCCGGCGCGAAACCCAATGCCAAGGCTTGGAAAAAATGGTTTGAGCAATCCAAAGGTATACCAGAGGATCGTCTCTTCTTCTTAGAAAACGAAAATGCAACACGCAAAAACATAGACAAAACATGGAAGAAGATCACCAAAACGATCGGAAAAAAAGGTCGTATTTGGTTTGTATATTTGGGATATGGCTCCAGTCATAAGGAACAAGCGTTTATTATTCCATCCGACACGTCTCTGAAAAAAAATGCAGCCCGCAAAAGCGGTTGGTATTGGAACAATATTCAACGATATCTCGAAAAAAATGAAGAAGTAGAGGTCATTGCATTCTTGGATGCCTGTTTCAACGGTACGGTGCCGGTTGATGAAAATGGAGATCAAGAACCCCTCAATATAAAAACAGAAACCTTGTCCGCGCAGCTTCTCGCCTCAGAGCGCTTGACCTACTTTCTTTCGAACAGTATGAATGCCTGTTTGGGGGAGATACCCCGTTTGCGTCAGTTACCGTTCTCTTACCTCGCTTTGGGGGCTCTTCGCGGCTGGGGCGATATAGACAACGACGGTCAAATCACCGCACAAGAGGTTTTGGGATATATCAATAAGGTGTACACCTACACCGCTCCAACAAGACCGCAAGACTCGACTTTAATACCCGAAAGTCGAGAGTTGGTTTTGGCTACCGCCGAAGAAGAGGGACCGGATCTAGAAGAAATTAACTGGATTTTGTATCCAAAATTAAAAGAGAAGCGCGGGCGCGAGTTTCTTCCGTGGGATAAAGTGGGCGACCAATCCGACTTCGACGAATTATTGGCTGATCTCAGTAAAAAGAGAAAGATGGATCTTACGTTTGAGGCTGAGAGATCAGAAAAATCAGCCGCTTTGAGAGAGAAGGCCGAGCGGCACTGGGGCGAAGTGGAGAAGTTTGTAGATCAGGCGGTTGATGATTATTCCAGAATGGCAGCGTACGCGTTCTTAGACAATTACAAATCGACCCGCGTACAGGTGCAAGCGCAAAAAATTGATATCGATATAAACCAGGTTCAAGAAGCGGAAAAGTTGATTCTCGGAATGGAAATTCCGAGTTTGGCTGACGATAGTGGGTTTGAGTTCGTTTGGGTTCCAAGCGGTAGCTTCATCATGGGCTCTCCGCTGGAAGAGGTGGATCGGGATGAGGAAGAGAGACAACATCCGGTTCGCATCAGCAATTCCTTTTACGTCTCTGCATCCGAAGTGACCCAAGAATTATATGAAAAGGTCATGAACGAAAACCCGAGCGCCGTTTCCGACTCGGTTCTGCCCGTGAATCAGATCACCTGGTATGATGCGATCCGTTTTGCCAACCGTTTGTCTCTGAAAGAGGGTTTGGAAACTTGCTATATTATAAACGGTGAGCAGGTAAGCTGGCCTAATGGAACAGATTGCTTGGGATATCGTCTCCCAACCGAAGCGGAGTGGGAATATGCTTCTCGCGCCAACTCTCCCGGTCTATACTCCGGTGGAAACAACATAGATGTCGTGGCTTGGTATGAATCGAACAGCAGCAGCCAGGTGCAGCCCGTTCGAACAAAGGCTCCCAATCAGTGGGGCATTTATGACATGAGTGGAAATGTTTGGGAATGGGTATGGGATGGGTATGGCCCCTATCCTACGGAAGAGGCCATCGATCCGATAGGCGAAGACATTAGTTCGTACCGAATTCGTCGTGGTGGCAGTGTGGGGCACCTTGAACGGTATGCTCGAAGTGCGTATCGTGTCCGAGTAAACCCGAATTTTAGAAGCTATGATATCGGTTTTCGTATTGTTCGAACCGCAATGTTACCGGATCTAAACCCCAGTCCACCAGCGCGTCGTAGCATTGAAGAGAGTGGCGAAGCAAAAATTCCTTCTGATGTAAATTCCAATCAGCAGCCACAACCGTAAAGCGATGTTAATGGGATAGATGACGTTCCGATTTTGTCTTTGAGAGATGTAATAAGGTATGAATCAAGCGGAATTATACGCGGTTCTGAAAATAGACAAGGAGACACTACAGTCTCTTTGGCATATTTTTATACAGAATAAAGAGGGAGATCCCGACGACCGTGCGCGCGAGTTTTTAGTTTATCTGCGCGATAACGATCATATTTCGGATGCGGAGTTTCACAAGCTTAACTCCGAACAGAACATCGATATCTCCGAAATGATTTTTGAGGGAGAGGGGCCGATTTCCGGCATCACCCTTGAAAATCTTTTGGGTGAAGGTGCGATGGGGGAAGTCTTTCTCGCAAGAGATATTGCTCTCAAGAGAAGCGTTGCCCTCAAGCGAATCAAAGGGGAGATCGATGAAGAGGCCGTAGATTTGTTTGTCAAAGAGGCGTTGGTAACCGCACAGCTTGAACACCCCAATATCGTTCCTATTTATTCGGCGTTACGCTCCGGAGAAGATGGCATCGCCTATACGATGAAGCTCATTCGGGGCAAAGAACTCACCGATCTCATCCAAGAATGCCAAGAGGCATTGCAAAGGGGGGATTTGGTCGATCTCGTTCCTTTAAACGAACGACTGGAAATTTTTCTCAAGGTGTGCGACGGGCTTTCATATGCGCATGCGCGAAAAGTGATCCATCGCGATCTCAAACCTGAAAACATTATGTTGGGCCCCTTTGGAGAGGTGTATGTAATGGACTGGGGCATCGCGCGTTTGTTGTCCGAAACCAACCTCTCTGGAGAGATCTCCGGTACAATGAGTTATATCTCTCCCGAGCAGGCCAAGGGTGATATTGGACAACTAAGCCCCAAAAGCGATCAATATTCTTTGGGCTTAATCTTGCAAGAGTTGGTCACGTTGAGGAAGGCAATTCCTGCCGGTACCCAAGAGGACATTTACCGTCGCGCGCACCGTGGTCAAACCGCCCCGATTATTCATAATTCCCCCAAGATATCCATTCGACCTGAACTGAAAGCGATTATCGAAAAAGCGACGGAAACCGACCCTGAATTTCGCTATCCAAATGTAGAGGAGTTTGCAGAAGACATTCGTAGATTTCTTCGCGAAGAGCCGGTTTTGGCTCGCCCAGACCCTCCGATAGAGAAGATACAACGCTGGCTCTTCAAGCATAGAACGCTTACGGTGGTTTTGTTTGCGTTGATTATTATTGTTGCACTGGGCAGCAACATGGTCAATCTCCATTTTCAACAACAAGCCGAGAACGAGAGACGGGCACAAGAAGAACGTCAAAAAGAAATGGCCCGTCAGCGAGAGAAGGAAATCGAAAAGCAAAACAAACTGAGAGAGCAGTCCATTGTGAAGTTAATAAACTCGGTTGTGGCACAAAGTCAGAAGATAGACAGGACTTTTTTAGAGTA
>JAYYRF010000232.1:0-7160 GCA_036127535.1 Myxococcota bacterium
ATACCACAAATTCCGTTAGAACTATATCGTTCGCTGCGTTTGCTTCGCGGTATGCTTTCGATCTCTCATGCTTCCGTGAAAAAGGCATGAAGCTCTTCTCGCATGGCTTCGGCATCGTGGAAACCGATTTGTTCTACCTCCCTTGTGAAGCTTCCGTCAAACAGCAATTGGGACAAGAGATCGGACTCTTTGTTGTCTTTGCCTTGGTTTGAAATGGTATTCAATAGCCATTTTACGTTTGCTTTGGCATCTACCTTCTGGGGGGAATATACGGTTCCTGCAAGTTGCCCCAAGTCCTTTGTTGGATGGATCTGCATGATTTTGGTGGTTCGTAGGCCGAGTTCCGCATAGAGTGACTCGCCGAATTCGGCACCGTATTTTTGAATACCCCAATCGATAATGGAGTTGACCAGTTGGGCACGATTGGTGTCTCGTTCGATGGGATCGAGCGTTAGTGCATTGAGCGTCTTACCCGCGATAAGTGATAGGCTGGGCGTCAGATCAACATTTGGGGTAATCTCTTTCGGTTTGCGGGTTCCAATCACGAGGATTCTTTCTGCACCACCGTATAGTATGGGGTGGAGGGGGGCATTTTGTCGTACGCCTCCATCTATGTAGTAAACTCCATCTATGCTTTCCGGAGGAAATATGATTGGAATTGCGGCGCTTGCAATCAAGTGTTCCGGATAAATTTTGGTGTATACCACTTTACCCTTAGGTAGGGGAGGAATGGTAAACGTAGGATCACCGGTTTCAACGAAAAGAGTTCCATCGCCCGAATTCAGAACCGTTGCGCTGACAAAGTAGGCCTTGCATTTCCCTTGCGCGATACTCTTACGGAGGCTTCTCCGAGCGGCCTCTCTTTCGATGAGGGTTCGCAATGGGGTTTGATCCAGTAAGTATCCATGCCTGCCCACCCGAAATAGATGACGAATCGTACGAAACGCCGTAGAACCGTACATTTCAAAGATGTCTTCTACTTTGAGGTTGGTCCAAATCTCGGTCATTCGACGGACTTCGTCAATGCTGTGGGTCGCAGCAAAGTAGCCGTTTAGCGCACCTACACTTGTGCCGCTGACCAACTGCGGCCATGGTGTAAATCCCAATGTCTTGGGTAATTCTGTAAAGAGATAGCGCATAACACCAGCGGCGTATGCTCCTCGCGCACCACCACCAGCCAAGGCCAGGCCAAAAAGATGTTTCATAATTTCACGATATCACAATCGTCAGGAACTTTGCGTAAAAAATTCTAAAAGTTCCTCTTCTCTTTTTTGCGTGTCCTCGAATCCGAGTTGCTCGGCTGCTCTGGTGTAGATGGGATCGAAAAGAAGATAGGAGAGGGTCGCATCACCATGAAAAGTCTCCCGTTTCTCGTGAAGCCAAGAGAGGAGCCATTGTGTATTGGCATCGGCCTGAATTAAATTCGGTTTAAATACTTGCTGTGCGAGCTGTCCGAGATTGATAGAGGGTCGCAGGTGGAGGGAACGCATCTTTCGTATGCCCAATTCCTTTCGCAGTTTTGTCCGAAATTCCTTTCCATAATGTTCGACACCGAAATCTATGATGCGATTCATTCGTTGGGCAATCTCAATGTCCCTTTCTACATAATCCAAACTCAGTGCGTTGAGTGCGTATCCGCTCACGATGCTGAGGCTGGGATTCGAATCCACTTTGGGCGGATTCTCCTCTTCCTTCGAACGCGTACCCAAAACCAAGATCTTATTGGCACCCATCTGTATTAGAGGTGACAAGGGTGCATATTGTTGCAGACCACCGTCTAAGTAATATTCACCATCGATAGAGATCGGTTGTAGGATTAGCGGCACGGCCCCACTGGCGAGGATATGCTCGGGATAAATGCGCCCATAATGAACTCTTCCTCCCGGTGGTGTCGGCACCTGAATCTCTTTGGATGCAACATCCGCAAAGATGACGTTTTGACTGGTTGTCATGTGAGTCGTTGCGACGAGAAATGCATGGCATCGATTGGGGTGTATTCCATAGCGAAGCCCTCGTCTCGCGGCTTCTACCTCGACCATGCGTGCCAATGGACTCGCGTCGATCAAAGATGCTCTTCGACTCGCTTGAATCAAATTCATCACAAAAGCGAAGGGGCCGAGAGGAAGATTGTAAACCTTGTTGATCTGTACTTCGGTCCACAACGCCGTCATTCGATCGATTTCTTCCATTTTATGCGTGGCAAGAAAGTATCCGTTGATCGAGCCAACGCTTACCCCACTCACCAATTTAGGCCAAGGGACATATCCCAGCTTCTTCGGAAGCTCTTTGTACAGGTAGCGGATTACACCTGCTTTGTATGCCCCTCTTGCGCCTCCACCGGCCAAGGTAATTCCAATCATGCTCTTCTCCCAATGACGATGCTCTTACAAAACGCCAATATAGGTCGTTTTGTGCCGCGAGAGCGTGAAAAGAATGAAAAATTTCCCCAAATACTCAGTGGATCGTTTTATTCAGATTCACAGATGAAGTATTGTTCTTTTTGGCACGAAGCATCATTCCACAGCCCATTGTCATAGAATTCTACGCAGTCTTCTTGAGACTCCCAATTGTTGGGTTCTCCGTCGTTCCAATTTTCGTAATCAAAGGTTTCTCCGCTGACCCAAGAGAAATTATCTTCGTTGCCTTGGCCGCGATCGTTTAAACCAATCCACCATGTTCCTTCAGGAGAGATGGAACTGGTTTGCTCCAGCAACCAGGTATTTTCATTTTCGTCACCAATACTCACCAAAGAGATACCCAAATTTTGACATTGGTTGCGAGCACGGGTCCAACGGCTCGGATCGTCTGTGCAAAAGTAGTAGTCCTTGCCTTCGTATGTGCCATAGGGACAAGGACAAACGTCTTCTTCGTCGACCTCGTCGTTGCAATTGTTGTCGATACCATCGCACTTCTCGATCGAGCCTGGGTACACGTCGGGATCGCTATCATCGCAGTCTTCTGTATCGAAATAGCCATCCCCATCTGAATCGACCGGTTCCGGGTCTGGTTCGGGTTCTGATTCGGGTTCCGATTCGGGTTCCGGGGTTGGAGAACTGGTATCTTGGTCGGATGCGCTGTCTTCTGCTGCGGTTTCATCGGTCTCTTCTGACGAGGTCTCTGCATTTTGAGTATCGGTTTCTCCACCGACATTCACGACGGTACTTCCGGTGCTGCTACATCCGAAGAGCAATATTATTAAGATTCGCATACGCATTCCATTTTTCAGGTTTCATATTGTATCGTGTCATACTTTTTGCGATAGCGATTCTTTTTTCTTTTCGGATCGGACGAAGTTATCTCTTTCTTTTTTGTTTTTCCAGCCGCTGCTTGTGGCTGACATATTCAGAGTAGGTTCCGCCAAAGTTTATGACCTCGGTCTCTGTGATCTCGATGATTCTCGTGGCGATAGAGGAGACGAATTCACGGTCGTGACTGACGAAAATGAGTGTGCCACTGTAGTTGAGCAAACCGAGGTTGAGCGATTCAATCGATTCCATGTCCAAATGATTTGTGGGTTCATCCATGATCAATACATTGGCTTTTTGAAGCATAAATTTTCCAAAGAGCATCCGGCATCGTTCACCACCGGATAGAACGCGCACCGACTTCTTGATCTCCTGTTGCGAGAAGAGCAAACGACCGAGAATCCCACGCAAACGTTCCTCATCATCTTGGGGCTGCTTCCAGTCGTAGATCCACTCATATAAGTTTTTATCTTCGGTGAAATCATCGCTGTGGTCTTGTTTGAAGTAATTGACGGTCGCATTCTTCGCCCACTTAATTTCCCCCTGATCGAACGCGATTTTCTCGAGAATACAGTTGAGCAAGGTTGTTTTTCCAATTCCATTTTTTCCGATTACAGCCACCCGTTCACCGGCTTTAATGGCGAGTTCTACATTTTGAAAGAGGAAGTCGTCGTCTTCGTAACGCTTGCTGAGATTTTTGATGATTAACGCTTGTTTAAAGAGCTTTTTATCCTGCTCAAACCGTATAAACGGACGCAATCGAGAGGAAGGCTTAATCTCGATGAGTTGAATCTTATCGAGCTGTTTTTGACGAGAGGTCGCTTGTTTTGCTTTCGAGGCGTTGGCGGAAAAGCGACTCACAAAGTTTTGCAGTTCTGCAATTTTGGCCTTCTTCTTGGCGTTCTCGTTTTTTAATCTTTCCTTTGCCTGCTCGGCTGCGAACATGTATTCATCGTAGTTTCCCGGGAACAGTTGGATGGTTCCGTAATCGATATCGGCCATGTGCGTACAGACCGTATTTAGGAAGTGCCGATCGTGAGAGATGATGATCATCGTGCTTTTTTTACTGACCAATACATCTTCTAGCCATTGGATGGTATCGATATCGAGGTTGTTGGTCGGTTCGTCGAGCAAGAGAATATCTGGGTTGGCGAACAAGGCCTGGACGAGTAGTACACGTAATTTCCACCCGGGTGCGACCTCACTCATGAGACCGTAGTGCTGATCGACAGGAATCCCAACACCCAAGAGCAATTCTCCCGCTAAGGATTCAGCGGAGTACCCATCGAGTTCAGCGAATTCGGCTTCCAAGTCTCCCAAACGCATCCCTTCTTCTTCCGAGAGATCCTCTCCAGCATCCATTTTTTCGTAGAGTCGCTCTTTTTCTTCGCGGATCCGCCATAATTCTTTGTGTCCCATCATCACCGTATCGAGAACCATACACTTTTCAAAAGCGAATTGATCCTGATTGAGTACGGCGATCCGCTCGTGTGGTAGTTTTGAGACAGAACCCGAAGACGGCGAAATTTCACCCGATAGGATTTTCATGAACGTTGATTTTCCAGATCCATTGGCACCGATGAGACCATAACGGCCACCCTCTGAAAACTTGATGTTGATGTTTTCAAAAAGGTAGCGAGAACCAAACTGTAAACTGACATTGGATGTCGTGAGCATAGTACACTCCAACAAAGATTGCACGGAAAGAAATACGGTGCTTAGATAACCCCATTTACGATGTGTTGCGAATGTTACGGATCTTGAAATCTTAGAATATTTGGTATTGCAGGGAGGTTAAGAACACGGTGTGTATCTCTCCATATGTGAAGCCGTAGTAGGTGCTAATGCTCGCTTGGATATGCAGAAGATCCTTTTGGAGCGTATACTCGTAGCCGACCGTAGCGCCCGCTACCGGATCTCTGAGAAGTAGGTGGTATCCTACTCTCGGACCGATATAAAATTCTTCGTTGACAATGTAGTACGCACCGACATATGCACCCGTTCCGAGATGCGCACCATAGCTCCGATCCTTGATCCGATAGTATACATCTATGTTGGCTTCTATCAGCGGTCCGGTTGTGATGGTACCCAGGCTGAGCCCGCCGTACAGATGCTCTGTTTGCGTAACATTGGTTACATTTAGACCGTCAAAATAGTTGCTGGGCTTTAATGTGGCTTCCTCTTCGGTTTCTTCGCTCGGGGTGGATTCGGTCTCCTCTTCTACTTCGGTAGTCTCCGGAACGGCCAGTTCTTCTTCGAGACCGTCCATCGAGAACAAATCCTCTTCCCCTTTCTCTTCTACATCGAATTGGTATGGACACATCCCAATCCAATTGGGATCTGTACTGAGATCACTCCATTTGCCGTATACATCTCCCTTTGGGCATTGAATTTGGAGCAGATGCTTGCCTTCGAGTACGGTGTCTCCTTTGGATACCTCCACACCGTCGACATACAGTTTGGCCAAACCATATTGATCGGGTATGAACGGGCTGATTCTGTTCCGATATTCGACTTCGGTCTTGATAGCGTAAAAAAGTTCGGATGCCTTTTTATCGTTGAATAGAGTTTTGTCCCAGTCTTGTTGTGGATGCAAAACCAAGGCGGTTCTCCACAGAGCCATCGGCTCTGCACCCTTTTGATACGCTGCAATCGCTCGATAATGCCAAATATTGATGAGGTTCTTGGGGTCTACAATTTTTTTGGACGTCGTTGCTTCGGTTTCGGCTTGGAGCAACAGGGGTTCCAGTTCTCCGTATTGCTTCTTTTGCAGCGCGCTTTTCGCCCTTGTTAGTGTATCTGTATATTCTGCCGCAAAGGACGTTGATAAAAGGAAGAAGAGCATGGGACGACCTATTGATTGGATGGGTATATCGAAATTGTTATCCATCGAATACGCAATTGTCAATTTGAGTTTGAGCCCGGATAAGAACTCATAAATCCAGCATATTCATGGATAGCCACTTTTTCGGTTATGGGTAGAAGTCGAGCCAAGAACGCCAAGGATCGCTGGCACCGAAACGGACTTTGACAAAAGATACGATATGTCGCTTATGTATCGCCCCCCAAAGACGAGAGTCGACGCATTCGTCTCGTCGGTCGCAAAGAACATAAATATGATCTGTGGGAACCGTGACGGGATCAAAATGAAGTTGGATGGGCTTGAGCAATCGAAGGATGCGCCACTGTATTTTATTTTCTCCTCGCCAAAGATTCTCTTCAATAATCCGATGGGGTTCTTCATTGCCCATGTCCCGTTGTCGAATCGACTGGTTATCGATGTACACGGTACCATTGCGATCGTAGCGCACCGTTTGCCCTTCGGTTGCAATCAGTCTTCTCAGAATTACCTCTTCCGGATCCAGGGGATTGTGTAAGAGCGCAACATCTCCGGATTCAGGCGGTTTGTTCCAGGTCCAGATCAAATCCTTTGGTTGAATGCTTTTTGACATGTCGTCGTCTACAACACATCTTGACGGAAGAAAGAGTGTGAGTAGCAATAATGGGATAGATAGGTATAGAAGGTTTTTACGCATCGTTTGTACCAACGTCACAGGCCGCGTCCATCTTTAAGTTGAGTATAACATTGTCCAAATTTGCTGCGATACAATACAAGCCTCCGAAAGGTCAGCCGCAGATAGCAATCGTAGAATTATCGACGTTGATAAAAGAAGCCTGTGAGGCTGGCGCCAAAATCATTGTATGTCCGGAAATGGCAACAACGGGCTATATTTGGGACTCTCCGGAGCAAATTTTACCGCATGCAGAGACCGCAGATGGCCCTCTCTTTCAATGCTTGTCCTCTCTATCGAATCAATACGGCGTTTGGATCGTTTGCGGTTATGCCGAAAGAGAAGGACAAGAATTATATAATTCCGCGTTGGTGTTGCGTCCGGATGGTACATTGGCGTGTAG
>JAYYRF010000233.1:0-3241 GCA_036127535.1 Myxococcota bacterium
ATCAACTCATCCAAAGCAACCTTAGCCAACACAATCGCGGCCTGCCTGCTTTTTCCTTTAATCGAGATAGAGCCGATTAGTTCACCCTTGACGACGCTATCTCCTTGATTGGGCCCCCAGTAGATTCGAATATTGCGCGGAAGCTGTAACTTCGCAATGCGTCCTGAAGAGGCAGAGCGAATCAATAATGATATCGTGTGACCATTAAACCAAATATCATTTTGTTTCCATCCGAGTTCATCTCCGGCAAGAACGCGAATCAAGGCCTCGTACAGATCGACTTCTAACGAGTGCTCCACAGCCCAATGCCACGGCTTCAGACCCGGATTGAGCTGAAGGAAGTAAGCTCGACCATCGTTGGTCACCAAAAAGCGAGCAGAAATGATCCCTTTCCACCCTGTACCAATGATTAATTGCGCCGCTTGTGAACGAAGTTTGTTCAACTCAGAATCCGATAACCCCTGTGGTGGGAACTCTGAAAGCACTCGCTCGCGATCAACGCGAAGTGAAAAATCTCCTTCTCCCAGACATATTGGAAGGTTCTCCCCATCGGAAAACATGACGGTTTCAATTTCACGCACATCTTCGAGCAAGCGTTCCAACACCACAGGACCATCCTTCAAAGATTCTTTCAAAGCGATCTGAACCTCTTCTTCCGTAAAGAGTTTTTGGGATGGTTCTCGTAATGTCCGAAGAACCAAAGGCAAACCAAGTTGTATAAGCCAGTACAGTCCATCTTCATACGATTCGATTTTTTCTGATGTGGTAACCACCGACATGTGAAGATCACTTGCTGCCCATCGGATTCCAACGCGATTCATTAGGGTTGCCAATACCTCCGGAGAACCATTCATATATCCAATTCGAGCGGTAGAGCAGAAGGAAGATAGTTTCAGAGCAGACATCTCGGTCTTATTGAGATCGTAAATGGCATCACAGCCAGAATCCATCGCCGCCGAAATTAAACCCGAAAAATTCTGATCGGAGTAAAAGGCAACAAAGCCAGCTTCTGAAGACCAGTTGGGCGTGGTTTGGTCAAGCGGGACAGCAAGTACCGAATCAATTTCTAGGGCTTTAAGCGCCTGGACAACTCGTTTAGATTCAAGTCCAACATAAGGAACCAAAACTCTTGTTATATTCACGATACCTCCCGACGTAACGCTCTACTTGAAACATAACCAAAGAGGGACACAATGACGAAAATTGTAATCGTTGGCCCCGGCAGACTCGGACGCAGCGCACATGCCATATTGAGCCGAAGAAATATATCCTGTACCATGGTCGGAAAAAACGTTCCGATCCCTCGCGGGAGCATCTATTACCTAACAGTTCCGGACAAAGAATTATACACCGCCTGTGGAGCGGTACCCAAAGAAGGGTTGGTGATTCACGCAAGCGGTACCTATGATCACACCGTATTGCGTCCTCGTTATCCAGCAGCTGTTGTTCATCCGCTCATGACCTTTCCAGGCCCAGAGATAGCCTTACCCAGCGGTCGAATTCCCGCGAGTGTCTGCGCAGACAAAGAAGTATTGCTACAAGCAGAAGAGTTTGCTCAAGCCATGAACTTCTCTCCTTTTTCGTTTGATGCCTCTCGGAAACGTTATCACTGCGCCGCTGTTGTGGCGGGCAACTTCTCGACATTTCTTCTACAGTTGGCAGGTCAGATTATGTCTAAGGACTCTGACTTGACCCCGGCCGAATGCATGAATCAGCTGCTACCACTCGCGCAGCAATCTTTGCAAAACGCACTGCTCGGAGACTTGAACGAAACTCTTACAGGCCCCATCGCAAGAGGAGATAGCGAAACGGTTCAAAATCACCAAGAGGGATTGTCGTCTCTTTCCCCTCACTTCTCACATCTGTATGATGAAATGACGATCGCAATACGAAAACATTTAAAGTGGGAAAAAGAAATTGAATAAAATTGATCTTTAATCCGACAGTAAAATTATGAGGCAAAATTGCCTAGCCAAAATTGGTGGCTATAGCTTATAATATGAATAGGAATCGTAAGGAGCGTTACATGCTGAATGTCTTTATTATCGAACAGATGAATCGGAAGAAGAAAAAAGATCATACTCTTCAAATCCCACTTTACAGTGAACAACCTCACCAGCCTCCACCCGTAAAGAAAGAGAACAAAGAAGAACGGGGAGTCGCCATCATTGACTTCACAATCTAAGCTCCGATTCGGAGCTTTTTTTTGTGTGGAACCGAAATCTTAGGAAGATAAAAAACATTTGCCGACAAAGATTAAATCAGATATAAGGGGACGTTATCACTTAAGTAGAGGTGCACCATGGCCCGAGTATGTCAACTCACCAAAAAACGCCCCAATGTGGGAAATAAAGTTTCACACTCCAACATCAAAACCAAGAAGCGTCAGCTCCCGAATATACAAAAGAAGCGCATTTGGTTTGCAGAAGAAAATCGATTCGTTACACTCAAGATATCGACGCGCGCACTTCGCACGCTTCGTAAAAAGGGTCTAAAGCAATTTGCCGCAGAGGCAGGCTTAGATCTTTCCCAAAAGAATCTGCCTGATCTAAACTAGTTTGAAACGAAATCCAAAAGAAAAAGCGCAGTCAATTGGCTGCGCTTTTTTCATGCAAAGAACCTAGCTTGAGATTCGTTCAATCATCTGTAGCAATTGTTTTTTGGAGAACGGTTTACGAAGAAAGGGGGTATTTTTATACTTTGGAGTGTATTGCGCACCTGAAATAAGAATAATCTTTCGAGCCAGTTTTGGATCCGTATTCAGCATCATTTCATAAAACGCCTCTCCATTGATGCCCGGCAACCGGATATCCGCAACGATGATGTCCAGTCTTTGTCTGGATAACTTCATAAGAGCCTCTTCCGCAGAAGGAACCGCGATGATTTGATGCCCTTCTTCACGAAGCTGTGCACTGAGCGTTTCTCGTAAGTTAGAGTGGTCATCGATAACCATGATATTAAGAGCCACATTGGGCTGTTTGGGTAAAAAGGGACTTTGAGCAATCGGGAAAGACAGCAAAGTGAAGAATCCGTTGCTTCGATTTTGAAAACTCAAGGATCCCTCTAAATCCTGTACGAGTAAACTGCATAAAATGAGCTTGTAACCCACAGAATAATATGGGCGACCACCGATAGAGAGTTCTTCAAATATGCTCTGCAAAGATCTTTCTTGGAGATCTGCGTTGAACTGCAACCCGATCTCTATCCTTTCCTCAGTTCGAGAACAGCGAAAATGCAGGTG
>JAYYRF010000234.1:0-6609 GCA_036127535.1 Myxococcota bacterium
TCCCATGATAAAGAGCCCATCGCTGTTGGCGGCGAGGGTTTCGTAGTCGTAGGCGTCGGTCCAATCGACTGCTGGGGTCGCGAGAAAGATTTCGTCGACGTGAGGACGTAGTTCTTGCACAAAGAGATTTAGATTCTCGCGTTGCTCTTCGTCCATTCCTTCAATATCTATATTGACACCATCGGCTCCATAAGCGTTGACCAGGTTCGTGAGTTCGGAAATGGCAGTGGCTCTTTTGCTCGCGTCTGGAAGAACGGTATTGTTGATCGAGTCGTAAAAAGAGGTCAAACAGAGATGAACTTTGACCCCCATCCCGTGCGCTTTTTCGACTATGTCAGGTGCGACACTGGTCCATCGTTGCGTGTCGGCCAAGGTTCCATCGGCGTTGAGATCAACGTTGAAAATAGCGATGTGGCTCAGGGGAGATAAATCGATGTCCATCGGATCGCCTGTCCAGTATGCGTGATAGCCATAGACCGTCACGCTGGGGGGAGAGGGGAAGGGTATCGGTGGATTTTGTATACGCAAAGGCAATATTTTTTCCGCATGTGGGACTTCGGCCTTTACGCTTGTTGAATGCGTGAGTATGGTACACAGGAAAAGGATATGCTTTTTCATTTTGAATTCGGTCAAGTTGTCGTTTTCAATTTGCAAAATTATAGCGCAGATACTAACTTTTTCATAGATAACGCTCTTTGGAGACAAACATGGGATTTTTTGATCGTTTATTTAATGTAATTAATGGTTTTTTTAGCAGCTTCATTGGCAATGTCGAAAAGAACAACCCTGAAGTGGTATATGAAGCCGCCATACAAGAGAGGCTGAAAAAACAAAAAGAGCTAAAAGAAGCCGTAAGCGGTATCGTGTTTCTCCGAAACAAAACCGAAAAAGAATTGGACACCAAAAGAGAGCAGTATGCCGAAATCGAGATGCAACTCGACATTGCGATGGACGAAGGCGACGAGGAGGTACAGCTATATCTCGCAGAGCAGATGGATCTCTTGGAACCAGAAATTTCCAAGCTAGAAAAGCAACTCGAAAACTGTAAAGCGCAAGCCGAAGACGCCATTGAAGCGCTTAACAACTTCCGTACCGACATCAAAAAGCTCAAGCGCGAAAAAGAAGAGATGCTCGCCAAAGCCAAGACGGCTGAAGCCCGTATCAAAATTCAAGAGCAGCTGGATGGTCTTTCCGTTGATGCCGATACCCAAGCTCTCGAAAATGTCCGAGAAGCGATTCTTAAGAAAGAAGCCCAAGCAGACATTGGAAAAGAACTGGCCGATAACTCCATCGATGCGAAGCTTGCAAAGATCAAAGCCAAGACCGGTTCTGCCAAAGCGAGACAACGATTGGCTGCCCTCAAAAAGAAAAGAGCCCAAGCCGCCGGTGGTGGACCGAGTCCGTCCGCTCCCACGGGAGGAGGCAGCAGCGGTGGCGGCATTAACTTCAACAAAAAAACCATGTAATCGGTTGCTGAGCTTGATATGAATCTCCCGCAAGTTGCGGAGCGTTACTGGTTCAGTTTAGAGAAATTAGAGCGAAGACGATACTCTTTGGTATTTGTCATCGCTCTTGTCTATCTGATTCATTACTTAGTCTTCTGCATTCCACAGCCCTTTTATATTGAAGATGCGGGTATATCATTCGCCTTTGCTCGAAATTTTGCCGATGGAGAGGGCTTTGTCGGATACCCGGGCGGCGAGCGCGTAGAGGGGTTCTCCAATCCGCTATGGACATTTATTCTGAGCGGTCTCTATACGATTGGCATGTCTCCGTGGACGAGCGCTAAGATTTTGGGGGCGATTTTTGGTGCCGCTACCCTCGGGTTCGGGTATGGAATTTCCAAAAGAATGGCCATGGGGGGAACCTTCGCTCTTCTCCCGATTTTGATGCTTTCTCTCTCTCCCCAATTCGTGATTTGGAACGCCGGCGGACTCGAAAACCCACTCTACGGTTTACTCTTGTCGTGGGGAACGTGGCGCTTGCTGGTCGAGGATGAGTCGGTAAAACGCTATCCGGTATCCGCACTCCTTTTTTCCTTGGCGGCCATTACCCGACCAGAAGGCATTATGTACGGTCTGATTGCCTTCTTTGCCAAAACGATTTTTACCTGTTTGAATCGTCGCTGGTTAAATCTTATTCTTTGGCTCGTGATTTTGCTCATACCCTTTGCTGCGTACTGCACCTGGCGGTACCAATACTTTGCTTGGGAGTTACCCAATACTTATTACGCCAAGCTTGGCAAGGGAGATCGATTCTTGCCTTTTGACTGGACGCGCAAAGGTTGGAAGTACATCAATAACTACTTGGGTTTTGAGATTGTTCTAACCAAAAGTGGTGCCTTTAAAGAGTTGAAGGGGCACGGGTTGGGTTATGTTCTCCCCATAATGGCTTTGGGAATGAGCTCTTTCCGCGGTTGGCGTTTTCGATGGAGCATGGTACTGATGCTACCGTTGTGTTTACTCTGTCTTTGGGACGGAAAGCCCGATACGGAAGGTTGGTTTTCTACGGTATGGTTTGTTGAGATTCCCAAGGAATGGAAGTTTGATAAGACGTGGGTCAAAGTCCGGGTTTGGGCCATCTTAGCGTATGCCATTTGGTTGGGTCTGATCAATCTTGGACAAGCCGGCTGGAAAGCGCGCAGTACCTTGTGGACTTTGGGGGCGGCATCTGTTTTTTTTGCTCTGTACTCCGGTGGGGACTGGATGGATCAGTTTCGATGGTTTCACATCATCGAGATCTTTCTGTTCCCCGTTTTGGCTGAGGGACTGTATCAATTGTACTCTGCCCTCCCACAACGCTGGTCTACTGGATCGCTAATGTGGAGAGAAAGATATAAGAAATGGGGTAAAAAGTCGGTAGTCGCACTGTTTTTGGTCGCGTTTGGAACCATCGAAATCACGAATACCGTCGATTTTGCGATTGGGCCGGAAACTTCGGTGAACGATATCCGTCGGCGCGTCAATTATATGAAGTGGGTGCAAAGTCGACTGGATGTGGATCACGTAACACTCCTCGATGTTGATATGGGCGCGCATATGTACTACAGCGGTTGGGATATCGTCGACATTGCTGGTTTGATCGATGTTTCCATGGCCCAACACTCGGACTTTAACTTCAAGTTTATCGAACAGTATATTTTTGAAGAACGCAATCCGGAGTTCGCGCACTGCCACGGCGGGTGGGCGAAGCAAAGTCGGATTCCCAAGCATAAGGAATGGAAGGAGCGTTACCTCGAAATTCCCGGTTATCCCGTCGGCGGACGAACCTTACATATCGGTAACCACGTTCGAAAAGATTTGTTTATACAAGAATACGAACCCGAACAACATCCGAACAGTCTTCTCTTATCGGAGGGGTTGTCTTTGGAAGAGTGGTCTCTTTCCGCGGCCGAAGTTGCTCCGGGCTCTTTGATGTATTTATACACGGCGTGGCACGCGGAAAAACAAGACGCAGATATTCAAGCTTGGATTGCTTTGGTTGATCCCCAGTCGAAGAAGCTGATGACGGTTGCCGCTTTCCAGCCTGGTTTTCGTTGGTACAATATCGATCGCTGGGAACCAGATGAATTAATTGAAGGGCGTTTTCAAGTTCCGATACCCAAAGATATACCGCTCGGAACATACGAATTGCTTTTGGTCGTCGTCGATCACAAAGAAGCGCAAATCCAAAGTCCATCCTCTTCGGAGGAGTATTCCTTCTTACCCGGAGAGATTTCCTTGGGTAAGACGGTCACGATCGTATCCGAAACCGATGCCAAGCAAGCCGCGGAAGATGATTTTCACGCTGCGGTTGAGCTGGCGAAGCAGGGGGACTGCGAGTCGGCTTGGCCGATGTTCAAGGAATCCACTCGCCACATTCTTCGCAATCGATCCTGGCGAAATCGGAACGAAAATCGTGTTCGGGAAGCGATCGCCCTTTGTTATATCCAGCGTGCGCAGCGCGCGGAGCGGGAAGAGAAGATTACGCTCTTGCAAACGGCGCGTTTTTGGGATCATCGGGTGAATGGATTGACCGAAGCCAGCGCTCCACTGGCAGAGGAGCTCGACGAGGAGGCGACTCGGCTTTTCGAAGAAGCCGAAGAGAAGAATTCCTATATTTTGGGTAAGAAAATCTACAAAAAGTCCTATGAAACGTATTTGGCATCCATTCGCCTTGACCCCACCCGATCATGGACGAGACGCCGTTTGGAAGAGACCCGCGATAAATACCTACGGGTAAAACGTCCGGCACAAAAGCGCAAAGAACGGAAAGAACGCGAGAAAAAGCGAAAAGAAAAACGAAAGAAGAAGCCTTAATTCATTCTTTGTGGACGCAAGGCTCGGAAATCTTGGCCTTGTACCGGTGCAAAGTAGCAGATTTCCTGCAGTCGAGAGAAAACCCGAGGACCAACCCGATCCCCCAAGGTCTGACTGGAAAAATCTTCGGAAAGATTCGCGACGCCCTTTCCGGTTGGAGGCTCCCAAGAGTAGTTGGTGGTGCCCAGTATAATTCCCATGGCGTTGTATCGGCGGGATACTACCTCGTCGATAATCGAGAGTTCCCAATCGGTCAGACGTCCTTTCCCGAGTTCGTCGATGGCCAGGATAGGAACGGTAGCCAATTGGGACAGCAGTTCGCTATTGCTTTCTCCACGGCTATAGCCATCGCGTAAAATCGACAGCAGGCGAGAAAATTCGATAAACCGAGCGCGCACACCAAACTCAAAGATAAGGGTCTTCACAATGGCGATGAGTAGGTGGGTCTTTCCGCGACCGACCTCGCCGGATAAGACCAAGCCTTTGCTGGCTTTTTTTGCGTTGAACTCGCGAATCCAGCTATTGCAGCTTTTGACGGCTAAGGTTGCACCTTTGTTAATATGGCGAAAATTTTGGAAGCTGTTGTGTCCTTGCAAAACGGGTAGTTTGGCGTAGTTAAACAGTTGGATTCGATCGGGTAATTTTTGACAACGGCATCGACCCGTTCTTCGAGCACCATCTTTGACGACGCTGACGATCCCGGTTCCATTACATCGAACGCATTGCGGTACGCATTCACATTGGGTTGCAAAGGCGTATTCTCCTTTGGAAGAGATTGCGTAACCTTCTCCACTACATATAGGGCAGTTATTATTGGGAGGGGGGTCGAAGAGCATTAGGCACCGTTTTCAGAGAGGTTGATGGCATTCCAAATCGATTGGGCAGATATGAGAGGAAACCGAGATCGCAATTTGTCTCTCATAACTTCTTCTACCATTTCTCTCCAATGTTGCTCACCCAAAAGATTTCGCAAAGAGGCGAGTTCCTGTTCAGACTGTAGTTGTAGTTGCTCGTGCTGGTCTTCGCAGATTCTCCACACGGTCTCGTGAAAGTCTCGGCACCCTTTGATCGCTTTTTTTGCGAGTGTTTCAAGATCTCCATCGTTTTGGGATAGATTCGTTAGGGTCTGTACAAGGACTTGCTTCGCGGTCGATAGGGATGTAGGGACATCCAAACGCCTTAAGTTTTGTACCAAACCCTTTAAACCGACATTTTTAATCGGCTTGAGTTCTTTGGGGGTTTTGGTTTTGTGCCCGAGGATTTTGCGAAGCTCTCCTTTGCAAACATTGAGGCTCATACGAGAGCGTACGCGTTTGGCCCGCCGTCTGGCAGCGACACGGTCGATGGCGGTTGTTATGGCGGCAATGGATACCTTCTCGTCCAACCACTTGACCAGAAGGGTGCAATCAGCTCCAGAGAGGAAGGGAGCGCCACCACGTACAAGAACCAAGTAAGCTCGAATTTCTTCTGCTTTTTCTTGGTGTTGTTCGGGTATGTCGAGAAGTAGTGGGTTTGCCAAGAGAACTCCTTGCAAAAGCGAATATGATGCTGTAGATTAAAACCTCAATACTGTTTTTTAGGGAAATAAGATGTTGTTGAATCGACCGAGTCTCATTTTTTGTTTGTTTTCATTTTGGAGTGCGAGCGCGTACGCGCAAGAAGATGGTGACGGTTGGCTCGATGACGAGACGGAGGAGAAGAAGGCTCCAGAAGACGCGCCAACGGAAGGGGTAGATACGGCTGAGATTTACCGAGAGGCTCTCTCTGAATATAAGAAGTCTTTACCCGAAGAGGAATTAATTTTATGGAAGAAATATTTGGATGACTATCCGAACTCACAGTTTATGCTACAAATTGAAAAGCGGATGGACGAGTTAGAAGGTATCCTGTATAACAATTTGGACGAGGAAGCACGGACAGAAGAAGCCGGAAAAAAAGAGTTGGATTTCGCTCTGCCGGTATTGTTAGAAAGTATCGACCCGCGTAAAAAACTCCGATTCGCATTTGAGATGGGACTCCCCAATTACATCAATTTGTTGGTGGACTACGAGCATACCTTGTCGAGAGAACTTTCGGTGCATGGTGGTATACGGAAGCGATATGCGGGCTGGAGTGCAGAAGGGGGGGCTAAATATGCATTGATTAAATCGGTTCGAACCGATTCGTTGGTCACTGCTTTGGGGGATGTTCGCATCAACACCGATCCGTTTTTTGTTGCGTTGCGTCCTCAAATCGCAGGTGGTAAGAGCTTTTATTTCCCCGACGATATGCGGTTGGATATTATGGGTCAGATCGGAACCGAGATACAAAC
>JAYYRF010000235.1:0-2666 GCA_036127535.1 Myxococcota bacterium
TGGGGATTCGAAGAGATTGAGATCCATGTATACAATGAAGGCCGAAACATCATATCCCTCTTGCAGCCATGGGTGGAAGGGGAAATGCTTGGAGATGTGCTCTTTTCAGATCATTCGGCATCGTTACAGCATGAATATGTAAAAGTCCTCTGTCATTTTTTGTTAGATTTTCACGCCCAAGGTCTGTGTGTATACGATTTGAGTCACTCCAATATCATGCTCTTGGGTACACAGTCATCTCGACCACGGATCTGTCTCATCGATTTTGAACTGCTTCAAGAAATCGGTACCGATGCGCCGATGGATAGGGCGCCTGGCTTTGCTCGTCATGAATCTTATCCTGACCTGGCGCTTTCCAACACAAAGCGCTTCGACTTTCAGCTCTTGTTTCGAATTCTTCACTATCACGAAATTATCAAAACTGGACAGTACAATCGGTTGATCGGACTCTCTGATGACGAACTGCAAGATCAGGAGGGTATCCTAAACATCCTGTACGGTGTTGTTGAAGAATCCGAGGAAGATGATGATACGCAGCTCATAGAGATACCGGTCGTCGTAGAAGAGGATACCGAATCTCTTGTATCGACGATCGAGACTCCCTCTCCAAAGCAATCAGGTTTGGGCTTTCGCACTTTATTTCGAATTCTATTCGTTTTTGGGCTCGTCTTCTTTGTACTACTGGGATTGTTGTGGGTACTGTGGCCTACGAAGGGAGCCAGCGAGGAATTTGACAGCCTTATGCTTGATTTCGAAGCTGATCAAGAGCAAGTCAATCCTGATATAGAGGAGTATTTCCGCGAGAATGTTGTAGCAACGGATGACCCACGTCGTATTTTTTGGCGGAGCCAAAATGCACATTTACGCAAAGAACTGCGCTGCAACGTAAGCAATCGCTTGCTCGCCGTCAATAATTCGGTTGGCGCGCAGAAAATATGCCCTGAGCAGAGAGAAAGAATTCTGTCTCAAACGATTCAGCTACCCAAGACCATGTCGCTAGAAGATAAAGATCGCGTGCTGCACAAACAGATTAATCATTCCTTGTGGGGAAATCTCAAATGTCTCGCAGAACGAAAATCCGATGTCTGTGAAGAGTACTCCCGTTTATCGGAGTCTCTTCTCCGCGCAGAAAATCCAGAATGGATTCAGATTGAGGCCGGTATTCATATTGCTACGACGGCACGTGGTCTCCAAATGAACTGGGAACTCAACACACCAAGTAAGAGGGAAAGGTATCCATTTTTTGGGAAAAATGAAAAAGCATACCAAGATGCTTGTGACGTCGTATTTGAGCGTTTGGTGCCCATTGGACAAACTAAATATTACAAAAATGTATATTATGCGCTTGGATATTGTATGTATTTCTCTAAAAAGGGGCCGATTAAGTTCTTTGAAAAGAAGTTTTGGAAGGAGAAGGCCGTCAAGTTTTACAGTATCGAGATGCCCGAAAGCAAGCGTAAATACGCGCTAAAGAACTTAATAATTGGCGCTTGTGAAAATATCTTTGATGCTTCCAAAGCGGAGTGTATGAAGGCGCTTCCCGGTTCGATTGCCAAGAAGTCTTCTGAAACAGAATAGTGGGGACGTAGGGGAGATGAAAATTCCATTTTATATTTTCCTTTCCCTCTACCAGCCGGCTCACCTCTATGAAGACGGTTCGTTCAAGAAAGAGAGAGTAGATTGGATATGCTCATACTTCGTAATCAAGTTCGCCTGGTTTGGGTGAACGAGTCTTTCGTTGGTTTTGAGCACAAACCACATCTTTGGGACGGTGTCCATTGCGACGTTGGATGTTTTCGGGTTCTATGTGAACCCCTATAATGGGGTGCATAGGTAGAGCAGCAATGGAAATCAAGACAGCAATTTTTTAATTTGTAAGGATGGGTGCTGAATGACGCAAACATTTGATTGTATGGGAGGAACATACGAGGCGTCTCTCACTTGAATCAAGATGGATTTCTTTGATTGCTTCTTTACCATGGCATTTTCGAGTGATGTAATCGCCTCTGCCAAGGTTTCGTCTTCTCGTTGAATCCGTACAAGTACAGGAGCGTTTTCGAACTGCTCGACGAGAATCGCATCAATCCCTTTGTTTCTTGGAATGGGATGATGAGGAATATTACGAAGGAGTTCCAATAGGAAATTGTCTTTCTTCTTGTAGGAATCCTTTCCCTTTTTTAATAAATCGGATTCTGTTTTAATGGGGGCCGCGATTCGTTTCTTGGCTATCTCTATGGCTGCGGGGTTTTGATCGATGCCAATATAATTTCTTCGGTTTAGCTTGGCGGCGACACACGTTGTTCCGCTACCACAAAATGGGTCGAGTATGAGAGAATCCTCATTGGAGAAGACCGTAAGTAATTTCTCGATTAAGAGGACGGGTTTTTGTGTTGGATAGCCGACTCTCTCTTTGGCCTTTGGATTCAGGTAGGGAATTTCCCAAACGTCACCCAATGCAACCCCTTTTTTCCGACCGTTGTTTATAAAATTTCCCTCGTTGTCTAAATCGTAGACAGCCTTGTTTTCATCATTCCTCGTTCTTCTTTGGAGGATTTGATCTACATTGGTCGTCGGAGAATAGGATTGATAGAGCGTATTAAATATGTATTGGTTGGTTTTGGAGTACCAGTAAATGTTTTGGTGATTTTTAATGAGACCTTTCTTAT
>JAYYRF010000236.1:0-3825 GCA_036127535.1 Myxococcota bacterium
CTACATCTCCTGCGGCAATTACTGCGTCGCTTGCCGTACATCCAAACCTGCTATGGTCATGAGGGGTTCCTGACCCTCGGGCTACAACACCTCCGGCAATTATTGCCTGCAAAATTAAACACTTTGGTCGATATGCGTATACTCAAGCAAGCTTGCCTCATCAACGGCGATTGGATTCCACCAGCGGATTCGAAAATTCCCGTTTATAATCCGTCGAACACCGAATGGTTGGGATTTATACCCCATTTGGACGATAGAGACGTTTTGAACGCCATCGATGCAGCATACCAAGCGTTTTCTTCTTGGCGGGAAACCAGCAGCGCACGGAGATCAGAGCTATTGGAAGCGCTGTACCAAGAGATTCGAGCGCACGAAGAAGAGCTCGCATTGCTGATCACCTTGGAAAACGGCAAACCATTAGCAGAAGCGAGAGGGGAAATCCGCTACACGGCGAGTTTTGTGCGTTGGTTTGCCCAAGAATCCCGTCGGATCTATGGCGAAACCATACCTGGAAATACGCCAACGCAGCGGATTATCGTTCAAAAGGAACCGGTGGGGGTTTGTGCGATGATCACACCGTGGAACTTTCCGTCTGCTATGTTGGGGCGTAAAATCGCAGCCGCTTTGGCGGCAGGTTGCACCGTCGTAGCCAAACCTGCCGAGAGCACACCCTTTTCTGCGATTGCGCTGGGGGTTTTGGCAGAAAAAGTTGGCTTTCCCAAAGGGGTTCTCAACATCGTGACGGGGGATCCCCAACGGATCGGCATGCTTTTTTGTCAAAGTTCCCGAATTGCAAAGATCTCTTTCACCGGCTCGACGCGGGTTGGCAGACTGCTCATGGCGCAATCGGCCGGGACGTTAAAGCGAATGTCGCTCGAACTTGGTGGTAATGCTCCTTTTGTCGTTTGTGAAGATGCCTCATTGCAAAAAGCGATCGATGGTGTCATGGCGAGTAAGTTCCGGAATTGTGGGCAAACCTGTATTGCCTCCAATCGGTTTTTGATTCATCGTTCGATGCTACACGCCTTCGTTTCCGGTGTAAAAGAACGTATCGAAGCCTTGCGTATCGGAGACGGGCGAGGGGAAGTGGAACTCGGGCCCATGATATCCAAAGCGGCCGTGGAGAAAGTACGCGGTTTGTTACAAGATGCCGTTCAAAGAGGTGCGACCATTGTATCCGGGCGAATTCCGGATGGAGAATCTCTGTTCGTCTCCCCGGTGATGTTACTAGATGCCGGTTCGGACACGCGTATTTGGCAAACAGAGATCTTTGGGCCAGTGGTCTCCGTGACAGCGTTTGATACCGATGAAGAAGCCCTGCGCTTGGCCAACGATACATCCTATGGCTTGGCGGCGTATCTCTTTACCGAATCGACCAATCGAGCGTGGCGGATGTCGGAAGGTCTACAATTCGGAATGGTTGCGGTGAACACGGGACGCATGTCGATGGCACAGGTTCCTTTTGGTGGTATAAAACAGTCCGGGATGGGCCGAGAGGGGGGCCGATATGGTTTGGATGAGTATTTACAGTTGAAGTATCGATGCCAAGTGATCGACTAGCGAAAAGAATCGAAATTGGATAAGGATATTTGGTCGTTAAGAATGGGGCTAGCCCATAATCATACATATTTTTATGCGTAAATGCGTGGTGAAAGCCCGCAATTGCGTTTTCCATGCAGTCTGTTCACACAGGATATACGGAGGAATCAATGGGGAGAAAATCGGCTAAAATTGCAGCCAAAAAAGGGGCACAAGATAAGCTCCGCAGTCAAGTGTACACCAAAATGCTGTTCGAAGTTACGCGCGCGGTGAAAACCGGCGGAGACGATCCCAAGACCAATTTCCTTCTGCGGGTTGCCCTTGGAAAGTGCAAGAAGAACAATGTCCCCAAAGATAATATTGATCGGGCGATTAAGAAGGGAATGGGAGGAGATGGTGATGGATACTCCGATGTCTATTACGAGGGATACGGTTGCGGTGGTGTCGGGGTCTTTGTTGAAACATCAACCAACAATGTAGCCAGAACGGTTGCAAATATCCGCTACTGTTTCTCTCGCAACGGGGGAACCCTCGAGAATTCAGGCACGCTTCGCTTTTTATTTACACGCAAGGCCATTTTTGAGATCAAAAAAGAGAGCTTGGACGAAGATGAATTTATGCTGGAAATGATCGATGCCGGTGCGGAAGAAATAGAGCCAGAAGATGATCTCTTTGTCGTAACAGCGGAGAAAGAAGATTTTGGCAGCATACAGAAAAAGTTGGAGGAGATGGGAATTGTACCTGAAGACGCTTCTTTAGAGCGTATACCCAGCGCATACAAAAAATTATCCGGCGAAAAATTTGAGCAGTTTCAACGAATGATCGAAGCGCTAGAAGCGGACGAAGATGTAATCCGAGTGTTTCACAACTTAGAGTATGATTGAGTTTGGTTATCGCAAATGGCGTAAACCGTATCGAAACGATGGAGATACGGCGTGTCTCAGGGCGCGGTAATCCGGGATAAAGTCCTTTCCGGGCGGTATACGATTTGCAGAGAGCCAATTGGCCTTTATTTCACAGAAGCCGATCAATACGTATCGCGTCCCGCGTGTAACAGCAGCCGCACCATGTAGTAGCCAACCGGAATGTACGCACAGATCTCCTACATTGTGAACCAAACTTCTCGAGAGACTGTTGATGGTGGTTCCCCCACCTTGAAAATCATCGTTGAGTTGAAGGACAAAAGACATCGGTGGTCCATCTCGGTGCGTCACCAGGTCGCGTTGCTCTTCCGCTTGATATCGTACGATAAAGAGATCGTGAAAAGACTGAAAATGTGCGTAATAGTCTCTGCGAAATATAGGTCGCAAGACCTGACGTATGAATATCTTTTTCCATCGTTGGAATGGCTCTTTGTGATGACCACCGAGTTGATTAAATGGGATGTCCGTTGTCGGAGCTTCATTGTGACGCGTCTTCGTCCAGCCACCCAAACGAGCAGCTGTCTTCTCGGCCTCTTGAATGAACAACTGGCAATGTTGCCGTGAAAGAATTGAGTACACGTTGATGTTCGTGATCGGGTGCTGCATACTGAGATCAACAGAGATGGTTTTGTATGCTTTGGGACAGGGAGAGCGCATGATGAACCTATAGGGGTTGAGCGACGAGTGGAATCTTATCGAATAAGTCTGCGGGTGCGAGAATTTGCTCGATACAACCGTAAGTACATAATGTTTGACGTCCTTTTTTCCGATGTTGCGAATCTGTTTGGTACATTGGGCAAAGGTACTAATCTGCTCGAACGAACGCTGCGTCCATGCCGCTTCCCATAAACGAGTTTTGTAGATCGCAGTTTAAAGATTCTTCTTCATGCGTACACTCCATTTGTACGACGCCTTGGTTTCCACTCAACGTTATCATGTATCGATTCTCTTGCTTTTCCCAGACGCCTTCAAAGGTGTAATAATTGTTATACGGGGTATCGTAGAAGCTTAGATCGATAAAAAAGTTCAGTTCTGCATAATACGACGACATGTAAAGTTCACCTCGTATGCTGTAGGAAAGAGTTTCACCGACCCCGTATACGGTACTTGAGTAGTCGATAGGAAGGGTGTACCAAAACCCGAAAGATCGTGCTTCCCAGTATCCAATAATTGTATCCGGACAGTAATCTTGGCGCCACGCCTCCGCTGCATACAAATTCCCCATTGGATCGATGGCTTGAAAGGTATTGCACAGGGGCGTTTTGATCGGTTCAGAAGGGTAGCAAGATGTAGACAGTGTGACAACTGGAATGATGTATTTTGAAGAGCGCATGATACAAGCCATATAGATGTTTCCCATTAT
>JAYYRF010000237.1:0-13669 GCA_036127535.1 Myxococcota bacterium
TTTTCCGGCCGCTACGGAGACTTTCGGTAGAAAGCCCTCGTCAATAAAGTCACAACAATCCTCCAAACCGTGCGCTCATTGCGTTACCGTAACGTAGATTCCAACCGTAAAGATGACATGTTCATCGGTGGTGACGGGCAACGAAAACGCCGTTTTTGGGATAGAACGTTCGAGAAGAGAAGCGCGTTCAGATGGGGCGTCTTTCGGTTCATCTGAACCATCTGAAAAGTTGTTGGGTACACATGAACCGGATAAACTAGGACTCAATTTAATCCTGAGGCATGACATGAAAGTTCTATATCTATCGTACGCGGAATATCCGGACTACCAAGCAGACTCGCTCTTTTTGGGGCTGAGAGAACTGTTGGGAGAGAACGTGGTCGACTACCCCAAAATTAAAGTTCTTTACAAGAATACCTTCGCAGGCAATCCGGATTCGAAGAAAGATATCGGTTGGGGCATGGGGTTTACGCTATATGGCTTGCTGGATGATATTGAAGTCGATCGGTCTGACATTCAGGAAAAAATCAAAAATCGTTTTTTCGATTTGGTGATCTATGGTGGTTCTTATCGGGCGACACCACTCTTACTGCACGTTTTGAGATGGTATCCAAAAGAGCAGATCGTTTTTATCGATGGTGACGACAGCAGTAAAGTGCAAAAAGAATTGGTCTTTCGGGGCATTTACTTCAAGCGCGAAATGCACGAGAGTATACCAAATGTTTATCCGATATCATTCGCGATTCCACCTTCGTGCATTGTCGATGATGTGCCCATGCAGAAAGAGCGACTCTTTTCGATCTGTGATCCGAGAGATCGAAAAACGTACATTTACGACAATCAAGAGGACTACTATCATGGATACCAAGAAGCCTTCTTCGGCGTCACCATGAAAAAGGCGGGTTGGGATGCGTTACGTCACTACGAAATATTAGCCAACGGTTGTATACCCTTCTTCATCGACCTTCAGTCTTGTCCGTTGCATACATGCTGGAACTTACCCAAGTATGAATTGACCGCAATAAAGCAAATGGCGCTGCAGTCTAAGACAAAGAGAAAACCGCCCAACGTGCAGCAGTATGTAACAATATGTAGTCATCTTTTAGAATATACCCGAAATCATCTGACGACAACGGTGTTGGGTAAGCACGTTTTGGATACGGTAAAAAGAGTTACGCGTTAGGTTCGAGACTCGTCTGCCCCCTAAATTGGATGTTTTGGTGTTCCTTAGAGCGTCGTTGAACACTGAATCCGTTTGCTCTGTAGCATTTAGCGCAATACCTTTTCAAAGTATCTTTACAGGGAAGTTAAATGTCTCTTTTTATGTTTCTTTATCCGATCTTAGGGGGCTGTAGCACCTCTGAAGAATCCATCAAGCTCATTAACTCGGAACCAACCGCTACCATAACCTCTCATACATCCGGCGAAGAGATTATGGAGGGCTATGAAAGCACCTTTTTGGGCTTGGTGTCCGATTTAAACCACAATACCACAGAACTTCGTGTCAAGTGGAGCTCTGATGTGAGAGAACTTTGTCCCGAGACGACGCCCGATGCGGACGGAACAACCTCGTGTCGTATTGCGTTAGAATCGAGTGATACCATGGTAAAGCTACAAGTGGTCGATCCGGACGGGGCGGCCGGCGTGAGCACTGTCGATTTGGTGGTCTTACCAACAGAAGCACCGCAAGTCCAAATTGTCTCTCCCACGGTCGGTGGTAACTATTATTCGGATCAGTTGATTTTATTTTCTGCCTTGATCGGCGACAGCGAAGATGAGCCAGCGGATCTTTCCTACACGTGGAATTCGAATTTGGATGGTGAACTCGCAATTACGGCCATCCCAGAGTCCAGCGGAGAAATCGAACAGTATTTCAACTTGACGGAAGGTCAACACGCACTTTCGCTAACGGTAGAGGATACGTCGGGCAAAATTAGTACGGAAACGGTTGCGATTACGGTGGGTGGCTTAAATTCGGAACCTTCTTGCAGCATTACTTCACCCCAAGATGGGTTGGCATATGCATTGGGGGATACGATTTCCTTTGCGGGCTCGGTCGTGGATGAAGATATTAACAACAGCCTTCTCATCGTATCTTGGGAATCGGATCAAGATGGGGTTTTTAATAACAATCCCGCCGATACAGATGGTTCGATCGGATTTCAGTACAGCGATTTGAGTGTTGGCAACCACACGATTTCTTTGCGTGTGGAAGATGAGGTCGGCGCACTTTGCCAAACCTCGGTTCAACTCTCGGTTGGAACACCTCCGTCTCTTAGCGTAACCGCACCGTTAGACGGTGATTTGTATACATCCAATGAGTCGATTCTGTTTACCGCAACCGTCTCCGATCAAGAAGAACTGCCCTCCAATCTTTCTCTATCTTGGGAATCAGACGTCGATGGGGTTTTCTCCAATCAGGGCTCGGACTCAAACGGTAATATTTCCTTTGCGGTGTCTTCGCTGCGTTCCGGTCCGCACAATATCTTTGTCACGGCTATAGATTCAATGGGTTTGAGCACCTCGGCTTCTTTCTCTTTGATGATCAACACCCCTCCAACAGCGCCCAATGTCTCTCTTTCTCCAAACCCAGCGGATTCCAATGACGATATCACCGCGGTTGCATCGGGATCCATTGATGAGGATGGTGATGGGATCTCCTACGGATATGCGTGGTACCAAAACAGCACTTTGACCTCGTATACGTCCGATGTTCTCAGCAGCAGCGCAACGGCGATTGGAGATGTTTGGACAGTGCGTGTTACCCCGAATGACGGTTGGAATGATGGTTCCTACGCGGAAGCCAGCATTACCATTCAAGATTCCGCACCGCAATTCGATGTCCCCGCCAGCATCTCTCCGAACGCCGGTGTTTACACCAATACGGTATTGACCTGCTCCGCCAGCGCCAGCGATCTCGATGATGGTGTTTTGACGGTTGTGTACGAGTGGACGGTGAATGGAACTACGGTTGCATCCGGCACCGGATATACGGTAAGCGCAACGGATAGCAATGTTGGCGATACGATTGTGTGTACGGCATCGGCGACGGATTCTCAAGGAGAAACGGCGAGTTCTTCTGCGAGCGTTGTGGTACTGAACACCGATCCGGTTTTATCTGGTCCCAGTGTGAGTCCAAGCTCGGCCTATAACGATGAAACTCTCCTTTGCAGCGCTACGGTGAGCGATCCCGATGAGACCCTGGCCGTGAACTATTCTTGGAGTATCGCCTCTGCAACGATATCAACCGGGGCGAGTTTGGATTTGGCCACCACACCGGCAATTCCGGGGGATGTTATCACGTGTGAAGCCGATGCGACCGATAGCGCGGGGGTATCCGTGTCCGGAAGTTCGACCGCAACGGTTTTGAATCGGGCTCCGTCTGCTCCTTCCGTCGGTATTTATCCCAGTAGCCCGTCCGCTGGTATCGATGATTTGCTGTGTGAGGTATCCATCGCCTCGGCCGATCCAGACGGTGACAACGTTACATACACGATTTCTTGGTTGGTCAATGGAAATCCCTACACCGGTGCGCAAACGACGAGTATGTTGGGCGATACGGTTCCGGCGTCTGATACAGCGAACGGAGATACTTGGAGCTGTTCGATCACACCCAGCGATGGCATGGATGACGGCACAGCCGGCGAAGCGAGTGTCGTCTTTGCACCCGAGTCTTGTGTTGTCGATTTTGATGCCGCGTGGTCGTCGTTGGGACAAGGAGCCAATCCCGAAAATTATTATGGTAGCTATGGTTTATCCTTCAATAATACCAATGGTTATGGTCTAATTGGAGGGATGGGCAACGGAGATCCGGGGAACTGGGATATCGACGGCAGCAACGGTACCGCTGCTTGGGGCTGTTGGGGGGGTGATCGAAGTATCTCATTCGACGCTCCGGTTACAGCGGTTTCGCTGGACTTTTTACGCGGTTTTAATGATTACAGTGTCAGTGTAGATGCGTATATCGGCGGTTCCTTTGTCGATTCCCAAACGGTTTCGCTCTCGGGAGCCTTTGCGGTTGGTAGCGTGAGTTTTACCGGTCCGCTGGACGAGCTTCGCTGGTCGGCGGGTTGTTGCTACGGCGTAGACAACCTAGAGTATTCGACAACCGATTTTGCTTGTCCGTAGAGAAGGATTCTCTCAGATCATCGAATCCATACGTTCAGCCGATACAGGCTAGAGCGGTCTCCAAAATTGCCGTCCCAATGGAAGCTACGCATCTGAAAGCTCGTAATGGAGTCGGAGAAAGTATTTTCATAGGTATCGTTCCACGTCCAAGAGGTGTTGGCCGTCAAGGAGCATGAATAGGGAACATATGAAAGCTCTGTTTGATCATAGCCGCCGTGGATATGTTGGCGGCAGAGAACGTCTTCCGTCGCCGTCGTGGTTTCGTAATAAAAGAACATGGCGGAATCGTCCATGGAGTCCCCTGCGGAGTAGACGTCTAAAATGGATTCCCCACGATTTAAAAATGGTACATCGATGCGATAGGCCATGACGTCGGCATCGGAATTTTGATCGCACCATGTGACGCTATTCGACGTTGTGGAAACGGTTGTCATATTGTCGAACACCTGCGTCATCTGTGAAAAAAGCGCACTTTGACCGTCGCCTCTGGATTCTCGATCCCAGTTCACGATTTGTGTCCAACCACCACCGTCGGTCGTCATATCACAATTGTATTCGTTGGGGATCCCGGTGAGATCCAGCCAGTATGTACCATCCGCACTGCTCGGGTCTTGGTCGTAGATCGCTTGACAACTCTCTGCCGGGCAAGCTTCTGCGATACCGCGCAGGCCGTCGTCGATGACACCGTTACAATCGTTGTCGATTCCGTCACAATCTTCGGTAGCTCCGACGTACGCCAATGGACTGGTGTCATCGCAGTCGGTGTCGTCTTCGATGTACCCGACGGGTTGTGAGCAGCTTTCGATGGTTTCGTTCACATCGCCAAAACCGTCGAGATCCGCATCGAGATACCACAAAGATAAGAGTCCGTTATCGATGACGCCATCGCAATCGTTATCGAGATCGTCGCAGATTTCGGTTTCGCTTGGCGAGCGTGCAGCGTCTTCATCATCGCAGTCTCCACTTTGGAGAACGAACCCGCTTGGTTGTGAGCAGCTTTCGATCGATAAAGTAGAGCCGTGGCCATCACCGTCGATGTCGGTGTAGTACGTCGTTTTGACTCCTTCGTCGATGGTGCCGTCGCAGTTGTTATCGATTTCGTCGCAGATCTCGGTCGCATTGGGATGGGCGCTCGCGCTACCGTCGTTACAGTCGGTGCTATCCGCAACAAAGCCGCTTGGCTGTTGGCAGGCGTATTGACTTGCACCGGCAGAACCGTACCCGTCTGTGTCCGAATCGGCATACCATATTTCAACATCGAGGGCACTGTCTTCGTCTATATCACCGTCACAGTCGTCATCGAGGCTGTTGCAATATTCGTTGGCACCGGGGTGAATCGAGGCGTTGTCATCGTCGCAGTCGCTGAGGTCGGTGCTGTAACCCGCTGGCTGCTCGCAGCTGCTGTGCGATATAGAAGGGTTGCCGAACCCATCTTCGTCGGCATCTTGATAATAGGTGATCTCGCCTGCGGCACCGTCTTCGTCGGTTTGCTGATCGCAATCGTTATCGATTCCGTCACAAATCTCAATGGCGCTTGGATGAGCCAGGCTTTCCGTATCATCACAATCACCACCGCGGGATATATACCCCACTTGTGAATCGCAAGATGATATCGTTGTTTCTTCATCACCGAATCCATCTTCATCAAAGTCGCGAAAGTATGTTGTGGTGACCCCCTCATCGATGTTTCCGTCGCAGTTGTTGTCGATTCCATCGCACGATTCCTCTGACATGGGAGAGATGGTTGGATCGCCATCATCGCAATCTCCCGTGAGTGTGGAGGTTCCAAGCGAAAGTTCGCATGCGACGATCGGTTGGTTTTCGTCGCCAAATCCATCTCCATCGGAGTCGGTGTAAAAGGTCATGCCCAAATCTTCGTCGATGTTTCCGTCGCAGTTGTTATCGATTCCGTCGCAGATTTCGGTAGAACCCGGATATACATTTTCCATACCGTCGTCGCAGTCATTGCCGTTGGCAACGAATCCATCGCTGGCATCGCAGGCAGATATGGTAATCGCTTCATTTCCAAATCCATCTCCATCGGAGTCGGCGTAGAATGTTGAACGCGTATTTTCATCGATTTCGCTGTCGCAGTTGTTGTCAATTCCATCGCAGATCTCCGTCGCGCCTGGAAAAGTACTGGCATCATTATCGTTGCAATCCTCCTCAACAGAGAAACCGTCTCCGTCAGTGTCGATGGGTATTGTTTTATCTTCTAGATCGACGGAATCGCTTGAGCAGGCGAGTATTCCGCAAAAAATAATGATGTGTTTCATACGAACTCCAAGAGTTTTGAGCTGAAATCTACGAGCTTTTCATCGGTTTGGCCGGCCGATGAATCTCTTTCTAACCATTAGCCAATACGTGGATCTTTTGCACGACATTCATGGAGATGAACAGACAAGACAGTTTGGTTCACACAAAGAGATGTGAAAAACCCGTGTATCCTATATAGTAGAGGTACCATCGATGTTATGTCGAATCGATACGATCCGTTTGGGTATGGATGTGAATTCTAAATTAAAGCACATAATCGCTGAAATGAACATGAGTGTGGAACTGCGCGAGCGTTTTGAGGAATTGTATCGTCAAAGACGGCATCACTTTTACACAGACGAATTTCAAAAAGAGACGGTTCACGTTCCATCCTCTGCTGGGCGAGAATTACCCAAAACGATCATAGACGGTGAAGTTTTTACGACGGATCATACGACAGTTGAGGGGAGAATCTTGGGTCGCTATTTAGATTGTGGTCACCTTGGACAAGGCGGTATGGCGGAGGTGCGACGCGTACAAGATCCCGAACTCAATCGCCGGCTGGCGATGAAAATTATCGACAAGAAGCTGGCGGTACAAGGTGACGCATTGACGCGTTTTATCAATGAGGCACAAACGCTATCTCAACTGCAGCATCCAAACATTATTCCTGTCCATGAGATCGGACAGCTCCGCGATGGTCGTTATTACTTCACCATGAAAGAGGTCAAGGGGCTCACATTGGCCGATGTTATCGCGGATTTTCATCACGAAAATAATCTTGAGAAGAGTCAAGATTGGTCTTTGCGAAAGCTGATGTCGGTGTTTAGTAAGATTTGCTCGGCGATCGCATTTGCGCACAGCAAAGGGGTGATTCATCGCGATCTCAAACCGGAGAATATCCTCATCGATAGTTTTGACCAAGTCTTAGTCGTCGATTGGGGTATCGCTAAAATCCTTGGTGCAACATCGATGACAGAGCCAGACGATACCGTTGTTGTATCACAGGCGGATGCATACAAAACACAGATGGGTTCCATTGCCGGCACGCCGTCCTATATGGCTCCCGAACAAGCGAGGGGAGAGGTCGACAAGATCGATCAAAGAACCGATATATACGCTTTGGGAACCATTTTATACGAGATTCTTAGTGGTCGCTCTCCTTACCAGGGCTCGAGTCAGCAGCAAATACTCAACAAAGTTCTCGTTGGCCCTCCGGTCTCGGTTTACCATACGATTAAGCAGGCGCAGCGACTGACGGAGACCATTGAACTCGATTGGTTTGATGAGGGTGTAGAGGCATCCCCGAGTGTTGAAGAGTGGACGGATACGGTTTTAGAACTCCCCAGTGAGCTTGTGACGTGTTGTGAAAAAGCGATGCAGAGGAATCGGGATCTCCGTTTTCAAAGGGTGGCAGAGCTTAAAAAAAGTATCGATGACTGGATTGATGGCGTACAGAAAAGAGAGCAAGCGTTACAGATTGTGGATGGTGCCGCGGAAGATACAAAGAAGCGCTTATCTTTATTGGATCAAGCCGCAAAATTGCTCGCCCAAGCGTCCGTACAACTGAAGGATACACCAACGTGGTCCTCCGAAGAAGAGATGCGACCCATTTGGGAGCGACAAGATCGAGCCAAAGCATTCCAGCGGGAAGCGGCTATGTTACGGGTTCGTGTAGAACAGCAGTTGCACAGTGCCCTAACCCACAAAGCAGATTTAGAGGAGGCACACGAGCATTTGGTGGAATTTTACATGGCGCTTCACAAAGAAGCGGAGGCTGCCGGCAAAGAGAAAGAACGGGAAAAAGCCCGGATTCGAATGGAATTTCATCTTGAAGCATTGCATCCAGCAAATGAGACCCGTGAACATGCAGAAGCGTATCTCAAGGGAAGCGGAACGATCTCTTTGATAACGGAACAGAGCGGTGCAAATGTATACATATCCAAATTTCATCGTTCAAATCGCCGGTTGGTGCTTGGGGAAGAGTGGCTACTCGGCCAAACGCCTTTGGACAAGGCAGCGATCGAGATGGGAAGTTATTGTATTCGAATCCAAAAAGACGGATTTGAAGATGTGCGTTATCCCGTCTATATCGAGCGGCAAGGACATTGGGGATGTGAAGATCCAGATGGCATACCGCATCCCATACATCTTCCTGCGCGTGGTTCTTTGGGAGCCGATGACTGCTATGTGGCTGCCGGATATTTTCAGTGCGGTAACGACCCGGGTATACAAGTTCAATTACCCGCTGGACGTGTTTGGGTCGATGCGTTTGTGGTTCGTCGGTTTCCGGTAACCAACCGAGAAATTTTAGAGCAACTCAATGATTTAGCCGCCAGAGGGCTGGAAGATAGACTGAAATCCGCGATTCCCAGGCCGCGTTCTGCATCGGGTGAATATGGACACACTTGTTTTGAGAGAAGAAAGGACGGTCGCTTTCAACTGAGTGCCGATGAAAATGGTCACGTTCCGGAACTCGATTTTCCGGTGGTGATGATCTCTTGGCCACAAGCGGTAGAGTACACCCGTTGGTTGTCGGAAAAGACGGGGCAACGTTGGCGTTTGCTCCACGAACTCGAATGGGAAAAGGCGGGCAGAGGTGTCGATGGTCGCGCGTTTCCTTGGGGGGATTTCTTCAATCCAACATGGTGTTGCATGGAGATGTCTCAAGAGAACAAGTGTATTCGCAGCGTTGATCAATATCCGCAAGATGTTTCTGTCTACGGCGTTCGAGGGCTCGCGGGTAATGTGTTTGACTGGACCGTATCGACGTTTGATGTCGCTCAAACACTGCCGGTGGACGGTCGTTGTCGACCAACGATTCCCGAGAATACCGACGGAAAATTAATGACGTTTCGCGGTGGTTCTTGGCACTCCTTGAAGATGTTTTCGCATTTGGCATTTCGGTGGGGTTGGGAAGATTTTCAAACGTGGTCCATGCATGGATTTCGGGTGGGTCGGAGCATAGAATGAATCTTCGAAAGAGTATGGAATCATGGATAAACTAGCACAGCTACTGGAAGAGGCCAATGCGACACCGGAGCAGCGAGAAGAAATTCGTCGTCTCTTCTCCTTCGAAGGTTTCGATGCAACGGTTCGAGAAGGCAGACAGGTCACTGAAGATACCGTCGTATCCGCACGACCAGTATCGAAAGAAGATGATGGAAAAGATCTCTTAACAGATGCACCACGGTTGGGTCGATACGAAGATTTGGGTATGATCGGAAAGGGAGGAATGGGGGAGGTTCGACGGATTTTAGATCCAAAACTCCAGCGAAGACTTGCGATGAAATTGCTCCGACCCGAGTTTTTAACGTCGGAAGCGGTGATGAGTCGTTTCATAGAGGAGGCGCAGATTATCGCCCAACTCCAACATCCCAATATCATTCCGGTTCACGAAATCGGTCAGTTGGATGATGGACAGCTATACTTCACGATGAAAGAAGTACGAGGGAAACCGTTGTCCGAGATCATTACACAGGTACACGAGGCATCGCAAAATGGTACCTGGCAGGAAAGCGAGGATGGCTGGACGTTTCGCAAACTGATCAATATCTTCTCCCAAGTTTGTGCAACGGTCGCCTTTGCAAACAGCCGCGGTGTGGTACATCGCGATTTAAAACCGGAAAATATTTTGGTCGATACCTTCGACCAAGTATTGGTCGTTGATTGGGGCATTGCAAAGATCTTGGGAAAGACGCACGATCGTTTTGCAGAAGTGACCGAGATGGTGGAGCCCAGTCGAGCGGATATCAACCAGACCAGAATGGGCGAAGTGACGGGTACACCGTCCTATATGGCTCCTGAACAAGCGAGGGGAGAGGTCGACAAGATCGATCAAAGAACCGATGTGTATGGATTGGGAGCGATCTTGTACGAAATCTTGAGTGGACGATGTCCATATGGCGGTGCATCATTTCGTCAAGTTCTCAACAAGGTTATCTTGGGGCCACCACCCTCCGTTCGGGAGACCATAATCTCGCTTGAACGGAGCACCCAAACCATCGAGCTCGATTTCTTTGATTTTGAAGCCGAATTGGTTGAGGAGAGTGTAAAGGGTAGTTTAGAAGAACGCACTGAAAAGGGGGTCATGCTTCCAGAAGATTTGGTTCGCGCTTGCGAAAAAGCCATGCATCGGTCTCAGAGTAGTCGTTATCAAAGCGCAAACGATTTCCAGCGGGTAATTATTGATTGGATTGATGGTGCAAACAGACGTGAAAAAGCCTTGGCGGTTGTAACGACGGCCAAATCCACCGATACGCTTTTGAAAAAACTCCACGTTGAAAGCCAAGAAATATACACACAGACCGCAGAACAGAAAAAAGATTTGCCCGATTGGGCAGGTGAATCGGAATTAGCCGCCATTTGGGAGAGGGAAGATAGAGCAGAGCATCTTTTGATGGAAAAAAGTCTTTTGGAAGCGAGACGGCAAGAACTCCTAAAGGGTGCACTTACACACAAAGCGGACGTAGAAGAAGCTCATATCGAGTTGCTGCTCGATTACAAGAATCAGCACATAGAGGCCGAAAAAGCTGGCGATGAAGAAATGGCGGCCAAGGCTCGGATGGGTGTCGAAGCACACCTCAACATGCTTCCAAAGGAGAGTCCGATTCGAATCGAAACCCTTACGTATCTCCAAGGAACCGGGAAGGTGTCTGTAAAAACCAATCCCGTTGGTGCAGAGGTTTGGGTCTCCTCCTTTGAAATTCGCAGTCGTCGGATGATTCTCGGAAAAGAGAGGCTGCTCGGTCACACTCCCTTGGAGGAGATGCCCCTCGAAATGGGAAGCTACTCGCTCCGAATTCACAAAGAAGGATATCACGATGTTACGTACCCGGTTCGCATTGAACGGTTGGGGCATTGGTCCGGACGTACGCCGGACGGAGAACAGCCAGCGATTTGGCTACCACCCATCGGAACCCTATCTCCGAACGAATGTTACGTTCCGGCCGGCTCCTTTCTCAATGGTCGATGCGATTCTGCCCAAAATCCATCGCCTGATGTCGAATTGTGGGTAGATGGTTTCATCGTTAGCAGATATCCGGTCACTTATGAGCAATATCGCGCATATCTTCAAGATTTACGGGACAAAAATAGAGCGGATGAATTATTGGCCGCCATGCCTTCGGAACAAGCGGCCGGAGCTTCGTCCAGCGGAGCCAGTGGATTTTTTGTGAACGAACAGGGCATCGTCGAGTATAGAAAGGATCCAAAAGGACTACTTCCACAAGCGGACTGGCCGGTTGCATACATTAGCTTTCAACAGGCTCTTGCATACATAAAATGGTTAAACGAAACATCCGAGTATGAATGGCGTTTGCTGAATGAGTACGAGTGGGAAAAAGCGGGACGTGGTGTCGATGGGCGAACTTTTCCGTGGGGTAATTTTCTCAGTCCTGCATGGTGCAACATGGATCAGTCCAAACAGACCCAAGTGCCGTGCGACATCTACGCGTATCCGATCGATGAGAGCGTCTACGGTATTGTGGGTATGGCAGGGAATATTGCAGAATGGACTTCGAGTGCTTGGGTCTTGCAGCCGGATTTACCTCCGTATAGTCGTGTAGACGTCAAGCCTCCCTATCCTTCCGATACGACCTATCGCTGCTGGCGCGGAGGAGGATGGAACATGCCGACCATGATGTGTACCATGGCCAATCGTATCGCATTCTCAGAAGAGGAAGGGGCTTCCCACCTCGGATTTCGTATCGCTCGCTCCTTACCCAACTAGCATGGTAGAACGTATTTTTTCTGGTGATGACGTGAAAAGCAGCATCAAAATATGATCTTGGTCGTTTGTGTGCACGCCTCTTTCCGATAGAGGATAAAAATTGATCGGGAGAGAGAATGCTTTTGTTGATGTCACAACTGGTACTGGCGCAAGACTGGTTGTTGTCGGTATCCGAACCATACGAAATACGAAGCGGAGGAACGTTCGCGCGCCCCTTCGCAACGCCGCAGGGGTGGAAAATCTTTTTGGGTGCGGGGAACATGCGTGTCGCGGATTTACAGCCTGGCCCTGAAGGTTGGCTTGCGGAGAACATACGACCCATTGTGAGCATGCCGGAGATCCACTTCAACGATCACGGTGTACAGCGCTGTCCGGATGGAACCTATCTACACATCGCCTCCACCGATACGAACCAGCCCAATGACACCGCTTATATTTGGCGGTACAACGAAGATATGTCCGTCTTGAGCTCGTCCATTTTGGTCAAAGGTTCTTCGGATTATCAGTATAACGATCCGTCGATCATATGCTCTTCCTTTGCGGAAGGAGTGGCGGGTTCGAATCGCGGGCAGCCACCTGAAAACCAGTTTTATTTCATCAACAATCTTTCTGAAAGATCCGAAACCGTTGCTTTGGCATCCTATCCACGGGTGAACGGAGGAGGTATTTTCGTCGATGAACAAGAAGAAAAAATCTTTGTGATGGGAATGGCCCATGGAAATCCGTTTCATGTAAATGTGTACGACACCGATTGGGTGTTCCAAGAGGAGCACGAAATCGATTTGTTGGACGCACCGATGCGCGCATATTGGCCGCAAAACGGTCTGCGAATCGGAGACTATTACACCGTTGTGTTCATGGGGCGTGACGATACCTGGCCGGGCGACGATCAAGGGGATGTATTTCTTGGCATTTTCGATTTGAACTGGTCTTTACAAGATGTATATCCGATGACCACCTACGAAGCGTCCGCGGCCATGCGCCCTTGGATCGCCTGCGACCGCAATACTCTTCTCGTGGCTTACGATTCCTTCTTGGAGCATATGGTTGTGGAGGTAAAACTCAACGAAGAGGCCTTTGGACTGTACGATGGCAACATGGGAGATTGTTTGCCAACCACGAAATCCATCTCCAGAGACACCGAAAATCCGGGTTCGACAACCGTAGAAGTCGATGGTGGATGTAATCACACCGACGGCAGCGGCCCTTGGTGGCTTGCGCTGTTGGGGATTCCGCTTGCTTTTCGCAGACACAGGCAAAGTCGTAGCACCTAAGGCGCAGTCGTTTGCGCGTTTCGGTTGAAGTCAGTGCACATCAATCGGAAAAATAGACGAAGAAAAATGCTGGCAATCCCCTTTTTTTACACGCATACCCATGCTCAGCAGCAGATCTGTTTTTGTTTCATGCCCGTCACAACGTCCCGTGATGTAGTAATCTACATAGTGGTAGATTTTTCAAGGGAGACGTTACGATGTTCATTACAATAGTCTTGGCCTGTGCCGTTAACGACAATTCAAGCGAAGTCTCGCAAGAGAATGCCTTTGACGCGGTTGC
>JAYYRF010000238.1:0-2591 GCA_036127535.1 Myxococcota bacterium
TGGTTATATGGATATTGTTTTTGGAGCCTATTACGACGGAGACTACTACACCAGTTCAAGGGTTTATTACGGCTCTGCCAGTGGGTTCTCAACGTCCAATACGGTGGATTTGCCCGCCTACGGTGTTCATAGCGTGCGCGTGGATGATTTGGACGATGATGGATACGATGATGTCGTTTTGGCCAGCTACTACGACGGAGATTATTACACCTATGCGAGCATATACTGGGGTGAATCCAGTGGCTTTGATATATCATCGCCGACTCTCTTGGGTATTAATTCCCCGCAAGACATGATGATCGAAGATCTGAACAACGACGGGCATCTCGATCTGATTTTTGGTGCCTACTATGGAAGCTACTACACATACATTTACTGGGGAGATGGCACTCGAAATTACAACGACGGCAATCGAACGGATCTCTACGCATACTACAACCGTAAAATTAGCGTGGAAGATATGGATCAAGATGGTCAATTGGATCTCTTGTTGCCGACCTATGGCGGCAATGACAATATTTGGTTTGGAGACAACCAAGACTACTCCGGCACCACTACTGTCGGTGGTGGATACAGCTGGGATATGGACGCGGCGGACTTCAACGACGACGGTTACATGGACGTTGTGACCTGCGTCTACTACGATTCCTACAATGGCTATATCACGTCATCGGCTCTCTATTGGAGTAGTTTTGGGAGTTACTCCAGTGGGTATGCGACGACACTGCCGACCTACGGCTGCCGCGATGTCGAAGTGGAATATGTCAATCGAGACGGCTACGAAGACATCATTTTCATCAACCATGTTCAAGGATCCGCGAGCAACTACGTCTACACAACATCTTCCATGGTGTACTACGGCAGCGGCGGTGGCTTCTCGGTCAACAACCGCGACGATCTGCTCAGCTACGGTGCAACCAATGGAACGCTGGCCGATTTGAACAACGATGGATATCCGGAACTCCTCATCACGGGATACTACAACGGCAGCAGTTACGAAACCACCGCATATATTCACTGGGGCGATCCGAGCGGTTATGATTCCGGTGGTCGGACAGGCATTCCGAGTATTGGTGGTGTCGGAGAGATTCAGGTTGTCGGTGGATTTGATTACTGATATCAGCCGAGCATCTGTGCATCGCGCAGCAAGGTAAGCAAATGATTGGCGTCAGCGGAGTCTCTACGCGCCAGCGCAAAGGCTCTCGGGTGGCGACCGCGCAGATCGTCGGAGGAGCTTTGGTCGTTTACATCGAGGTTTTGCAGCGGCACGAAAAATTCTGGTGCTTCTTGTATGCAGCATCCATGCGACTCCATGGTGGAGAGCAGCATTTCTCCGTCCTGTAGGGTTCCAGCGAGAAGGGTATGGACTTGGTGGTCGTATCGATTGCCCCACTGGTCGAGCAAGGTTGCAGTCGGGACGGTTGCGAATATCCAGCGCGAGAGTGCCTCTCCGGCTATATCAGAATCGCGGTACAGTGCGAGTCGTTTGGTTTGGGCGAGTTTTGCGAATCGTCCAACGGTTGTCGGTGCGATGCATAAAACGGTGCCAATGTGATTGGCGTATAAATCAGGATGGGACATATTGCGGCTCTAAAAGGGTTGTTTTGGATCACCACATGGATTCTTCGACAAAGAGACGGTCGCCTTCTTTGAGAGAGACATCGGGTGCTTTCGCTTGGAAGATTTTCTTTACGTTGATGCGTATACGCTTTCCATTTCGGAGTATGTAGACCTCTTTTAGGTTGGCGGTATTCGTGTGGCCACCGGCGTGGGACAAGGCATCGGTAATCGTCATCCCGTCGCGGAAGGGTACGCCACCGGGTTTTTCGACCTTTCCGTTTACATATACATAGGCACCGTCTGCGACATAGATGATATCACCGTGTTCCAAGAACACGTTGCCTTCTCCTCTTTGCAGAAGGGCTTCGAGATCGAAAACCAATACATCATCGTTTTTGCGCTGGAGATAGACTTTTTGTGCTGCCCACGCGCCGTCATGTCGCTTGGTTCGGTTGAGAGACGCTTTCGATAGGGCGGTCAAAATCGTCATTGGTTGATCGATAACGATCGGGCCAGGGCTATTGACTGCACCGAGTACGTGCGCTTTTTGACTGTTGTATCCTTGGATATTGATATGAACGATGGGGTTGATGATATAGTTGTTTAATGCCTGAGAGAGGTACTCCGTGGCAGCTTTCTCGTTGAGTCCACCGATGAGTAAGCGCCCAACGATGGGAAGTTCGATGGCGCCGTTGTTGAGGAGCATATATTCTCCGCTCATTTCGGACTCTAAGTGGTCACCCGACCAAATTTTTATGTAAATCGAGTCACCGGCTCCAAGGCGATATCCGTCTTTGGAAGCGGCTGGCTGAGTGGGTTTGTTCCCCGTGGTTTGTACGGTATTGGAATAGGTGGGATCCTTTGAGAGCATCTCTGCTTTCGAGGGGTCAAATTTGGGCGTGGGTAAATTTTGCGCCGGTGGTTTTGGAATATTCAATAAATACGGAACGGATGGAATGGTTTCATCGTCCGGTAAGAACACTTTCGATGGAGTCAATTTTTCTACGTTTTGAGTCGATGTAAAGGTACCA
>JAYYRF010000239.1:0-11543 GCA_036127535.1 Myxococcota bacterium
ACCGCTTTTCAAGGAAAAATATCAGTCGTCTACAAAAACAGACAAAAAGTGTCGAAACAAAATGTCATAAAAAATAATGCTCCTTTTCTATTTTCTTGTCCTTCTCATCCAAAAGCGATGGTCAAACGGCATTACAAACGACAGGAGGCTTTATGGCATTTGGTTTGCTCAAAAAACCCAAACGATTCCCCAAAATTTTCCGATTTGGTGAACCGCTCAAAACGTATGGGTATACGATATTCCCCATCTTTTCCTTGGGCGTCCAATCGTCATTTCTGACAACGCCAGAAGCGATGAGAATGGGATTGTTAGAGATTTCAGAAAAACATGATACACCCGGGCCATGGTTCAGAAATCTGCTTGTTCGGAACAAAGGTGAACAACCGGTTTTAATGCGTGAAGCAGATATCCTGATCGGAGGAAAACAAGATCGCGTTGTGGATCGCGTTTCCATTATTCAACCCGGTTCCTCCGTCGTCATCCCCGTATCTTGTGTGGAGCAAAATCGTTCTCACTACCGCGAAAATATGGCGTTTTCCTGCTCTCAAACTTCTCTTATTCACGATTTGCGATCCGACCGCACGGCTCGGATCCAAACAGGACGGGAAGTACAAAGCCAAACGTGGAATATGGTTTCTCATGAGAGAAGAAATCGAGGAGAAGATGATGTGACAGGTTCGATTGTCGAACATCGCACCGACACGCAGGTCGAATGGATCTTGGATGGTTTGAATTATCCAGAAAATGCGACGGGTATAGCCATCGTGGAAAATCGAGGAGAAAAGCTCCACTTATTATTGGAGTGGTTCGGAAATGCCCAAGCCTGTAAGGAATTATGGAAATCGATTCTTCGCTCCTGTGTTCGCAGCCCTTCCGTCCTAAGTTGCCCAGCGGTTGACATACAACAAATGACCCAAATAATTCAGCAGGTACAAAACCAGTCTTTAAAGAGGGAAAGCAACCATCCCGAACTTGGAGAAATGTGGCATATCAATGATCCAGATTACATCGGAACGGCAACGAAACATGACGGAAAGTGGGTACATCTGTCCCTAATGAGTAGACTACCCGAACCGGAATATCTATGATGCCTACCGCGGAAAACAGACATGTAGATGATCGTTGTGTCTAGACGCCCATCGCGCATTGGTTTTGGGATCGCTAAATAGAACCGTCTCTACTCCGACACTCCAAAGAAAGTCGATGTAGGAATTCGTGAGACGTCGATCGTAAGCTTTGGAAATCCCTTTGCGATCGTCTCCTCGATTCCAGTATGCTTCGTATCTCGATGCATCACTGCGAAAAAGACGCAAATCGATGCAATCACCTTTGTAGTGTTGCCGGTGACCCAATGGATCGGGAATTCGAGTATTGTACCAGGCCAAGTCACCAATTTGCGTGACACAAGATGCTTTATTGAGAACCAAGTCATCCGCTTTGCACAATCGATTCCACTGTTGTGAAATCTCGATCAAACGCTGAATGGTTTCTTCTTTACCCCACACGTCAGAGTATCGTGCATCCGTCCCCAAAAAGTGTAACCAAAGAGAATCTGGCCCCTTTGCAATCACCGCCTTATTTCTTTGCATTGGATTGTTCAACTGCTCGCGAGCATACTCTGCTTCAATTTGAGCTTTGCCGTAATACTCGAGCGGAAGCGCGAGGTAATTCCAGTCATTGAGCCATACTCGTCCTAAGATCCAATCTCCGAAGGTTTGAAACCAATCCTTCTGAATCTCTTCGATCCTTTCTCCTTGGTGTTCATCGACGACATACAGCCAAGACAAAGCGGAAAGAGACAGTTCTTTGTCTTCAAAGCTAAGGGTCTCTGCGTTACATTCACCATCATCTTGAACCGTTCGAAACATCTCCCCCGAAAGAGCCCCCTCCCAATCAGGGGGAGGAGCCAAACCATAAAAATGACTTGTCTGTACATCTTGAACGTTCAAGACATCGAGGCATACTTTTTGACGATGCCAAACGAGACTCTTTCCTTTCTCTTGATAAAAATAGACTTGAGAGAGAATCTCGGCCTCAACCAATCCATCCTGGAAGCATCTTTGTGTTTTTTTCAAACGGAGGAGAGAACCACGAGATATGCTTCCTTGTGGCAGTTGCACTTGCACTGCTTGGGGATTTCTCGGATACAATCTCGCGAGTGGGCAACGCCCAACTTCCAATTGCAGAAGAAGAGATAACACAGCACTCTCAGTTACAAAGAATGTAGAATTAACATGAATAATTCTATTCTTTCAATCTTTCTTAAGAAGAAAGATGTCCTTCCAAGGCATCTGTTCCGTCCAAAGGTCATTCGGAGGAAGCAAATATGAAAGAATTCACACCCTTAAAGTTTACATTTGAAGAAGCAAAACGCGAAAGGCAAGAAGGACGAGGAGTCAATATCGATGTGTATATGGCAGCGGGCGTCTCTACGGAAATCGACTGTGAGCTGGGGTTTGGTCCTCCCGCCGGGCCTGTCTATCCCAACGCATTTGGGCTTCAATGTCTAAGTGTTCGAATGCTGAATAGCATCAATCACTTGATTGAGAAAAAGCAATTCGAAAAGATATGGACATTGATACGGAATGCAAGAGAAGAGGAGGCCGAGCTATCCGGTCAAATCGTTCAAAACTCACAATCACAAAACCGACACCAATACGATTAAATTGTGTGCCGTATGTGAAAGAGTCGAAGCCCACAGAGAATCACTTTTCCAGCGCAGCCAGCCCAACATAAAACCGTACGCGGACAACGGTATAATCGAGTACGGGGTATCAAAGTGTAAGAATCCAAAGATGAGACCTGTGATCAGCGCTTTGTATTTCCACCCCACCTTCAAAGCACCCCAAAAAAAACCTCGTATCATCAACTCTTCGATAAAAGGAGCCCAAACCACAATCATGAAGAAGAGAGACCAACGCTTGAGCGATGTAGACTGCTCAAAATCACTTAAAAGCGATTGAGCCGGTAATTCAGGACTCCAATACTGTAGGAGAGACACCCAAAGGGTGGAGATCAGAATTTGAACGATTGTGACCCCAACGATTATCGGGAAAATATTTCGTTTCAAAGCATTGAGTCCCAAAGAGCGACCATCGGCACGAAAAAGTACAAAGGCGCTCATCGCACTTCCACCAAAGAGCGAAGCGAGAATCATCTCAAACTCAAACCAGCGATTCGGACACACTTTGAATCCCAATGCAGAAGCAAACATCCATAAAAAAAAGGCAACCCATGCCTCCCAATAGTGCCACTGCGCCCCCAATACCCGAAGATACCAGCCGAAGACACCTGATAAAGCAATCAGTCCGATTAAGGCCAGCAAGACGATCATAAAACCTTGAGAAAGTGTTCAGAAGCTTCTTTTAAAAAGACTCCCAACGTACCGGCCTGAGAAATAAACATACACTCGTGATGTAGCGGTGAAGATACATCTCCCCAAACCAAGACCAATTGATTTTTTTCGAAGATAGCGGTTCGTTCTTCGACAGAAAAGTTGTTTACCGAAGGTAAAATTGCAATTTGCAGGGCATGGTGAAAGAGTAGAGGACGCATAATCTCTTGGTCTTGCGCATCGCCTCCAAAGACCGCAGCCTTTGTGATGCCGTTCATCAGCATTACATCTTTAAATACACGTAAGGAGCGATTTAAATCTGTCCCTCCTGTAATCTCGCAACGCGAACCTGAAACTTCGATCGGACTGCGATCTAAAATGGCTTCCTTGGGTGCACTCGAATCTAACAATAGTAGCTTTTTCTCTAAGAGACTCCGCACTTTCGCTCCCTCAGAAGTCCAAAGGGATGTCAGAGGAAATTCCGCACGTTCTGAACATGCCCGCAGAGCTTGATTACACTCCACCTCATTCCGTAACCCCCTCTCCTGAAACAGATCCCGTAATGGCACCATATCCTTCGGTAAAGCCGGATTCGAAAGTTGGTCTTTTAGCTGTGTGTTTTGCTCTTGTAGCTCTGTATACTGTTTATTCAAAGAGACATATGAATCACTAATGGACTTCCATTTGCTGCGATATGATTCTATTTGCGCATTCAGCTCTCGTTCTTTTTTTTCCCAATTCTGCTTCTCTTTTTCCATCAAGAGTTGCATCTCTTTTACTTGCTTTCCGAGCTCTATGCGCTCTTCTTCTTGCTTCGCATATCGAGAAGACCACTCCGCTAGCTCGATATCGGTCGTTCTTTTTTCCCTCTCGGGAGCTCTCCTCGATTTGATTGGCTTTTTTTTCAAAGGCCGCTGAACGGAACTCGGAGCTTCTGGTACGGATTTTTTTTTGGCGACTTTCTCACCGCGAAGCAAAGCATTGATTCTATTCTCATCAAACATGCATTCTCCTTCTTCGATTCATATTACTGCAGTCATCAAAGGACTTAACCATCTTTTTTGGCAATGCGAACCAATAACTCCTGCGCGTGTACCAGGGGATTGGCGCGCAAGGTCATCACAATTCCACTCTCCTGTGTACGGATGTCGTAAATTCGATCGCCGCCGATGGGAGACTGCAAATAACCGAGAAGTCTCTGTGGCTGCACCTGCTCACCAACGCGTACCTCTGGAACGAAAAACCCACCACAGGCAGCTCGGTGGGTCTCTATCTGATTACGCGTCACCTCAGCCAAAACTTGTGTATCGTCATTGGCCATCGCAATACCCAAATGAGCAAGTAAATTCGAAAATCCTGTTGCCATCATCGAACAAAGGCGATTGTCCAGTGTCACACCTCTGCCTCCAATGACGTGTAGCGCTGTTTGGCCACGAGAACGCCAGGCACCCAATAATCCCTTCGTCGTCAAACGATCTCCCGTCCTCTTCCAAATAATCGGCAATCGCATCGCACGGGCGAGTTCCGACTCCCTGCCACTCAGTGGCGTTCGAACCTGTGGAAGTTCGCGAACATGTGCCGCACCAGAATGAACATCAATACAAATATCCGCCTCTTCGGTCGCTTGAAAAAGAGCCGCTGCGATTCTCTGCGCTGGAGAACCATCCTTTTTTCCAGGAAACGCTCGATTGATATCGCTTCCATCGAAGGGAAAACGCTTATTACACTCGTCTGCTCCAAAACTATTCACCAAGGGGAACAGCAAAACTCTTCCGCGAAGCCTTTGCATTCTTAAGGGAGAATTCAGCATATTCAGAGCGTGAATCGCATTGAGTTCGTTTCCATGCAAACCAGCGACAAATGCAACGGTTGGTCCGGCTTCCTTTGTGCCAAATTCCAGTCGGTGTAACTGATATGGAGTACGAAAAGGAGATTCCAGTTCAAAAATTATCGACATTTTTCACTCCTAGTTTAAAAGAATACGTGCAACCATAATTCCCAAAGAAACAACGGGCTGCACTCGCATTGCCATGATCACACCAGAGACAGGAGAAAATATTTCTTCTCGAACCGCACCGCTATCAGGCGCAATCACACGCCCAATCCTCTCCCCTTTCTCTACTTCTTGACCCAAAGATGCTTCCGGCAGGAAAAAACCGCTCCGTCCAACGCGAATGCGAAAGACGTCTTCGTCGGAAACGAGTACCGGTCTTTCCATAGAAGCCCAAGAGAAGGGAAGCTTCTCTTCAGGTAAAATATTCAGTTGGGCCAAAACGTTGAGAATCCCGTCGGAAAGTTCTTTCCCAACCGTACTGGTTAATTGATTTCCCACCCCCCCTTCCAATACGATGGTGTTCGGGAATTGATAGGCAAAGGTTTTGGGTGCCGCCGGTCCGGGTGTACGCTTCCAAACCAACCGCACATTGGCATGCAAAGCAAGCTCCGCTGCGTCATCGCTGCGTACCAAGGCCTGTGTACTTTCTTGAAAGGACGGACGTGCACCTCGTAGCTCAAAAACATAATCGGAGCCTTGTAAATCTTCAATGAGTGCGTGCGCAACCCTTTCCGGCGGATGACCATTTTCGCGTCCTGGAAATAATCGGTTGAGATCAACACCAAAAAAAGGCCATAATCGTTCTCCCTGCTCAGCAGCCAAAGGATTTACACACGGGTAGATATCAACTTGCCCTTGCAGAACATCTTCCAGTTCTACAAGACGCTGTAACATCGAAAAGGCTATCCGCATTCCTTCAGGGGCATCTCCTCGAATACCGGCCACAATAGAGACACGCGGTGCACGTTTCAAACCAAATCGATGACGCGTTAATTGCACTTCGCCACCGGTGGGTAACTCTATGCTAAAGATACTTTTGCTCTCTGACACAGCGAACTCCTAAAAATAGCCTCCACCCAAATGGGTAGGAGTCGTATCAATGTCACGATTATACATTATTTCTATGTATTCTCTTCCCGATCATTGTGCCCATAATTACAATCGGTAAAATCAAATGGAATATTGTAAGTATTGCGCGGGTGATTACGTTGATATTCGTAAGCCGTAACTTTGGAGAGCATATGTTGTTTTTTCTGACGAGTATGATTTCAGCTGCACCGCTCGTAATCGACTTTCAAGACGGATTATCGAAAGCGGCCATACAAAAAGAGTTCAATCTCGAAATCGAGTGGGTACACCCTCTGTCTTCTGATGAAGCCTTGGCTTATCCAAAGGCGGAACTCACAGAATCGCAGATAGCACTCTTGAATACAAGCCCGTTGGTGGAAGCTGTAGAAGAATCCATCCGCGTGGAGGCCTTCGACGCCCCCAACGATCCCCTCTATGAGAAGCAATGGAACTTTGAGAAGATCGATGCATCGTATGGCTGGGACGCCGGTGCAGGACAAGGGGTTACGGTCGCCGTGATCGATACCGGTGTCGCACCCGTCAAGGATTTCGCTCCCGATGTGATACTGGAAGGTGTATCTTTCGTGTCGAACGAAAAAACAGCTACGGATCAAAACGGTCATGGAACACATGTTGCCGGCACCATCGCGCAGTATACCAATAACCAATACGGTACGAGTGGCATCGCTCATCAAGCGAACATCCTCCCCATAAAAGTGCTCTCCAAAAATGGCTTCGGTCAATCGGAATGGGTAGCCGCCGGTATTGATGAGGCTGTCGATCGCGGCGCGGATATCCTCAATCTATCTTTGGGCGGTACTCCGTCCAAAATTATCGAAATTGCAACCCGAAAGGCTCTCGACAAAGGGGTTATCGTTGTTGCCGCTGCCGGAAATACAGGAAGAAAAGGGGTATCGTCTCCCGCCCGCATCGAGGGTGTCATCGCCGTTAGTGCCACCGGCCCCAACGATACACTCGCTCCTTACTCCAGTTGGGGAAAGGAGATCTTTATCAGTGCTCCCGGTGGCGATAAAACAATACAAGACGGCGGTATATTGCAAGAGACCATTCTCCCGAATCAGGATACACATGACTTTCTACCCTTTCAGGGCACCAGCATGGCAACACCACATGTTGCTGGAGCCGCCGCGGTTCTGCTCGGAGCCGGTGCAAGCAATGCGGATAATGTAAAGGAGATCTTACAGCACTCAGCCACGGACTTGGGACCTACCGCCCATGATCCCAAGTATGGGCACGGACGTCTTGATATCAAAGCGGCCGTGCAGCGTCTTATGCTGACCCAACACGGTCTTAGCTTTTTCCTGACGTCCCTCTTCGCATTTGGTTTGGCTTCGTTCTCTCGCATGCGACTCTCACCTGTATTTGCGTTGAGCGCCGGTTCCTTGGCTGGAGGATTCTTCTTTCTTCCACTCTTAGGATTTTCCGCGCCGTGGTGGCTCATGAAAACCTCGAGTTGGACGGATGGACACGCTTTCGCCGATGGCCTTTGGGAATCGTCACTCATTCCCCTGCTTGCGGTATTCCTAACGCTCGGATACCGAAAGATTCGACCATTGGGGATCTTAATCGGTGCTGCTTGGTCCGCTCAAATCCTATTTCAGAGCGTTCTGTACAGTGAATCCAGCGGTCTTGGAACGTGGCTTCAATTTGGCCTGAGCTTCGTTTTGACGATTTTTGCCGCCATGGTTCACCGTCAAGATAAGAAAACGCCTCTCTCCTAGGACTATTTAATGAATGTATACAATGGTGTATTGAAAAAGAAAGATATCGGTGCCGGCGGATGGCAGTTGGTATGCAAAGACGGTAGCGTTTACGATCTATACGGCAATATCCCACAAGAGCTGCAAAATCAGACCGTCAACGTAAAAGCCAGCGCAACGGGAGGCACTGGCTTTTTGATGGGTGGCCCAGCCTTATCGGTCACGAAGATCGAAAAGGCCAATTGACGGAGCTTATTCTCCGTTGCGCAAAATCAATGAGACCACGGTTTTGTCGTCTCCCCCCATATTCATGGTCATTCCAATCTTGGGCAGAGCAGCCATTTGATAGTCACCGCACAGCCCCTTCATTTGCCGGAAGATTTCCAAAGGCTGCTTGACACCGGTTGCACCGACAGGGTGACCAAATCCAATCAGACCTCCTCCGGTATTGACGGGAATCGATCCGTTCAGGGACGTCGCTCCATCCCGGAGCAACGCGTCGGCCTCTCCAAGCTTGGCAATACCCATCGCTTCGTACATCATCATCTCTGTGACGGTAAAGCAGTCGTGTACCTCGGCAACTTGTACGTCAGAGGGTTGTAGACCTGCACAGGCATATGCAGCCTGTGCGGCCTTGGCGGAAGTATTGAGTTGCGTAAAATCACCATCTTCAAACAGGCTATCCACTGCGTGTCCACGTCCAATCACTTCGACGCTATCCGCTTGGGTCTTGTTTAAAAGAGCCAAACCTTTTTCGGACACCAATAAAAGAGCACTTGCCCCATCACTCACCTGCGAGCAGTCACTCATCTTCATGTAAGGACTAAATTCTTCGTTTGCAAGGAAGCATGGATTGCGGTCACCGGCCTTACCTGCAGTCTCCAGAGTCATCTGTACAGCTCTCATGTGAGCGTAAGGATTTTTGTTCGCGTTGCTGTATGCCTTGACAGCGACACGACCGATATCCTCTTCCAACACACCAAAACGTTCTCGATAGGCTTTGGTTCGCCGGGCAAAAAGAGCGGGAAACGTAAAGTCGTCGATGGAGCGCTGGCGTGCATAGTCGGAAGCTCGCGCTAAGAAGTCTCCTCCCATGCGTGCATTCACCGTTGTTTGTACTTCAACACCCGCAACCAATACAATATCCGCCCCGGCAGCGATCGCGTCCAAGCCTGCGAGTATCGCCAAACCTCCACTCGCACACGCTCCTTCTAAGCGCGCCGCGGGCTTACCTCGAAATGCTGCGTTGGTTCCCACCAGCGCGGCTCCCATGTGACCTTGGTTCACAAAGAGTTCGCCGGTAAAATTACCGAGATAAAGACGATCGACCTGCGCGGGATCGAGCCCCGTGTTTTCAATCAGCCCATCTACCGCTTGTTGTAAGAATTGATCGTATGTGGGATTGCTCTTTACACCAAAATCCGGATGTCGCTTCCAAATAAAATCGGGGTGCTTTTTACCGATAAAGGTAGTGTGGGCTCCTCCAACGATGAAGGCACGACGTGCAAGTGGCATACTCTCTCCTTGTCCAACAGACTCATATTAATGTGATACACTTTAGCAATAGATTCTATCGTAGAGATATAAGGAGATAAAATATGAGTCAAGCGATATTACTGATCTTATTCACCGGATGTGGGGAAACGAAACTCCCCCCCAACGGACGCAGCAGCAGTGAGACCTCTGACTCGGAACCAGTCGATGTCGTTTCTTGCGGTTCAGAATGGGAAGAGGGAGAAGAAGGAGTTTGGTACGATCCCGTCGCATGCGTCGCTTGGAGTCCCGCGTCCGATGTCGTTACCTGGCACGAAGCCGTAGATAGCGCGGAGGCAATCAGCGGAGGCTGCAGCGAGACGTGTGATGAAGATGATAGCAATAACTATTGCGTGAATCTCTCCTTGGGTGGATTAACAAACTGGCGCGTTCCAACCATCTCCGAGATTGAAAACCTAGCGACCAGACAACCCCCTTTCGAATCCATCCTCCACGATCTGTGGAGCATCAACTCTGATTCGATGAACAATCTCGCTTGGACAGCCAACCTAGATCAGCCAGGAATGAGCGTTCTGCTCGAGAAGAACTCCCAGGCCCATGTACGATGTGTTGCAGATTAAACGCACATGTCTATCGAACTACATGGTATAAAGAATCCAAACAATGCACACAAGAAGACAAACTCTGATGAGACAGAGAGTCCAAAATAAATTAAAAGAAGAACAGTCGAAAAAAAAGCGAGGATTAAAATGCCCAACCAGCATTCTCTAGTACCCATCATTCTTTGCACCCTAGCGAGTTGCACTTGGATTAGTGATGCAAGACTAACAGAAAAATCGCAAATTTTGGATCGAGACAACGACGGGATTCCTTTCAAAGAGGATTGCAACGATGAAGATGAAACGATCTATCCGGGTGCCACTGAAATATTTTACGACGGCATCGATCAAAACTGCGACCGGGCAAACGATTTTGATCAAGATGGCGACGGACGCGTCCCAACGGAATTTGTAGACTCTACAACAACAACCGGAAATGAAGAGCTCCCCAATCTCTTGCCGGGTGGAGACTGCTGGGATCTTCCGGATCCTCCAACGGGTGTAGAAGGATCCGCAACCGTACAAAGCGTGGACATCAATTCCGGCGCCGCCGATGATCCTCCCTATGATGGAATCGATCAAAACTGTGATGGAAAAGACGATTTTGACGTCGACGGAGACGGGTACGTCGGAGACGAATACGCGGGTATTGAAACGATTATCGGACACGATACCGATGGAAATGCCCTGACCACCGGTGGAGACTTGCCCAGTGGCGATTGCAATGATCTAAACAACGCGATCAATATCGATCAACCCGAATCTTGGTACAATGGCATCGATGAAAACTGCGATGGTTTAGATGACTATGATGCCGATTTCGATGGGTATGTTAGCAATGACTACGCTGAGTTCAGCGAACTCCCGAGCGGAGACTGCGACGACACCGATGAAACCATCCACCCGGATGCCATCGAATCATATTATGACGGTGTCGATCAAAATTGTGATGGACTGGATGATTATGATGCTGACCTCGACGGCTTCACACCGTCACAATACGCATCTCTAAGCACGCTCCCTTCTGAGGATTGCGACGATGCCGATCCCGAAGTCTATCCCGAAGCCATTGAAATTCTAAACGATGAGCGAGACCTTGACTGCGATGGAACCGCGGATTCTATGGCTTTGTTCGATATAGAATGGACGAACTTCGATGTGCTTAGTACGACACCCATCCGCGTGGAACAGCTAACCGCCAGCGCAAACGATGACGCGGTATATGTTGCATTCTTGGAAGATGTGAGCTCGACCTCGAATGGGGGGGCCAATCCACTTGCCATAGGATTTAACTTCACAACACGTGAAATTGACACCTACTTCAACTGGGCGACCATACCCTCGCAGTATACGGACGGAATCTCGATCACAGTACGGGATACGGATTTTTTCGGCGCTTTCGGTGAGTATAACTCTCAAGACAGATGGTTACATCTAACGGCGCGCAATCTGGATTCTGGTACCATCACGCACCGCAGGAGTTTTGTGAACAG
>JAYYRF010000240.1:0-3130 GCA_036127535.1 Myxococcota bacterium
AAATGCCCTTGTCAAGCGAGGTGACAAGGATATAGCCGAGACATGCCTACCAAAACAAAACTTACTGTATGCGCAGCAAAGCCGACACGCGTCAGGCTTTCAAAGAGATAAAGATGGTTTTTACTTTCTTGGTTCCGATAAAGATGGTGACCGTTGGCACGATCGTTGGCCGGTCATGATGATCGATTATCAAACCGCCAATCGATACATAGAATGGTGGAATGAACAAGCACTTGGACAGTGGCGTCTACCCAAAGAAGAGGAGTGGGAAAAAGCGTCCCGCGGCGTAGATGGACGAATCTATCCATGGGGAAACCACTTTGACCCCAATTGGTGCTGTATGCTTAACACCCCCCGGGAAACCCCCATCTTACCGGCCAATGTCGATGACTTTACCGTAGATACGAGCCCTTATGGGGTACGATCGATGGCTGGTAACATTATGGAATGGACATCATCAGAGATTCAGCAACTGCGCCGAGAACACTTCCGAACCTTTGCCGTCCGCGGTGGATGTTGGTACTCACCGGAACATTTGGTTCGACTAACGAACCGCCAGGTTCTTCCTGAAAGCGCCCACTATTCGAGTATGGGGTTTCGTATGGTCTGCGATATCCCGCCAAACCTGTAAAAACTTAGAGAGAGCGTTTCAGTTCACGAGAACCAGAATCCAAATAAAAGATCGCGTCTGTAGAAGCTTCCGCATCGGGTTCCTCCACCGTGGATACCGATATAAATTGATACTCGACACGCTCTCTGCCCATATTCACCAATACGTACCCACGACGGGTTGCCTGAATGTAATCTACATGCTCTTGCATCATCATGAGGCCCTCTATAGAAGCGCCTGCACTCATCAATTCTCGTGAATCACTCGTAACAGAGGGGGTGACGCATTCATAGGCGACAATCGGGGAGGAAAAATCATCCAAATCGAGATTGAGACGAGCAAGTCCACCAATGTGAACATCACCCGTAAAAACCAATACATTCTCAAGGCCTTGATCGTATATATACTCAATGAGTTTTTTGCGCGCGTACGGGTAACCATCCCATTGATCGTAATTGAACAAAATCGCAAAGTTGGCCATGACCACTTGCTGCGCAATGCAATTCCAAATCGTATTGGTATTGACCAATTCACGAAACAACCACGCCTCTTGCTCTGCTCCAAGCATCGTTCTGGTTTCATCATTTATATCGGGACAATCCGGTGCATCGGAACACGCCTGTACGGAACGGTACTGACGGGTATCCAAAATGGAAAAGTGTGCCAAATCTCCCCACTGAAACGTACGATACATCGTGACATCAGGTCCTGACGGAGGGGGAAGTCGTAGGGGCATATGTTCGTAGTAGGCTTGATATGCTTCACTGCGAAGCTGAAAGTAGAATTCCGAACCGTTGTAATTATTGCTGATTTCGTGATCGTCCCACACGACCAACCAAGGACAGGTCGCATGCGCTTCCTGTAGCGATGCGTCTCCCTTGTACAGTCCAAATCGTCGGCGATAACCCGCCAGATTAGAGATGCGCGCTTGGGTTTGAGAGCGGACAATCTCCCTCGGTCCATATTCGTAAATGTAATCGCCTACATGCAAAACGAGATCCGGATCTTGCTTTGGGACATCGGCCAACACCGTAAAAAAACCGTCTTCCCAATTTTGACACGTTAGGACAGCCAAACGCAGAGAACGACTTTCTTCGCCCAAGCACGGTGTTGTTCTCGTCTTACCGATAGAACTAAACCAAGAACCAGAGGAAAATCGATAATAATAGGTAGAATTCGGCATTAACCCGTCAGCGTCTATATGCACCGCATGAGCCAATTCAGGACGTGTAGCTACGACTCCAGCGCCAACGATGTCACCGAACTCGCGATCGCTGGCGATTTCCCAGGATACGGGAACGGGATCTTGACTCATTCCTCCCATACCATCTTCGGCGAGCGGCTCAGGAGCCAATCTGGTCCACAAGATGACCCGATCGGGTAAAGGCTCTCCCGAAGCGACCCCCAGTGTAAAAGGATTGGCTGCGAATGAGGGTTCTTCTAGGTGCGTTCCATCCTCCAAGGGCTGGATAGCCGGACTGGCTTCACACATATCTACTTTTTCGGTTCCGGCGCACGCGGCACTGGAGAGCAGAGCCCCCAAGAACTGGCGTCGGTCTAATCCCGTAAATGTGTTTGATGACATCGTGGCTCCAAAATCTTCTCAAATATATCGCATGCAAGTAAAAATGAAAATGGTTGATCCCATGGAACCACTCAAAAAAGGACTTCAAACATAATGCAAGGCCAAAGGATAGATCTCGCTGGGTTTGTGACACCTGAGCGAGGAGTATCCAGAGCGGGTTTCGGATTAGTCCAATACCTCCACCTCGTCTCGACTCACGGTTTTGAGAAGTTCGCTGACGAGTTGAACCTGACCGGGAAAATCTTGCCAAGCATTGCGCAATTGCATGCACAGATCCTTCGCTCGGCGAAAAGCACCAACAAGGGTGCCGCTAATGTCCGTTTCATAAGCAATGGAATCTAAAATTTCGGGTAAACTCTCTCCCTCAGCCCATGCTTTACCGATGGGTATCATGTTCGGCTCCCACACCAAAGGTAAACGCGTGATATACGCCGACTCTTGCACGATCTCGGTTCTTAAGACGTTTACGATGCGTCGCGAAAGCTTTTTAAAGCGACGCTTTCCGGGAACGTGGACGCCACGAGGGAGTTCTACGACCATACCGCACAGCACACCGTATAATTCGCCTTTGGACAAAGAGTCTAAAATACCCTCTAAAAAAAGTTCCGAAATAAATACCTCTTGGATTTGAAAATAGGTCAAAGCGCGTGCACCAGCATTAAAGCTATGATCGTTATTAATATATTCATGCTTGATCAAAAACCGGATGCGTTCTTCGAACTCCGACCAGCTCTGTGCCAATTGATATTTCGCTCGTTTCCGTAGCTTTTTGACGGTTTTGGTCTGTTTGTAAATCCCCTTTGGAAGATTCCCGCGAGCATTCTCGTCAATCCCCGCCTTCCTCAGCGCCTTTTCCATGGCGGTTGCTTCCCGTTGGAGGCCTTCCGCTTGTCGTTTGCGATGCCAAGATTTAAATGATCGTTCTACCAACTGAC
>JAYYRF010000241.1:0-3844 GCA_036127535.1 Myxococcota bacterium
GAGCATTACCAAAATCGATTTCAAATTTTATTGTGGGATTATCGCGGACATGGCAAAAGCGATCGCCGAAGTACGAAGATCCTCGACGATCTTTCGATCCGCCAGCATACGCAAGACATGGAAACCATCTATCAAAACCTCTTCCCCGATCGACCGGAGGTCATCCTTCTCGGCCACAGTATGGGATGTCAGGTTTCCTTGGAATTTCAACGAAGAAACCCCGATATCACACAAGCCATGGTTTTAATCCTTGGCGCTGCTGGACGATCGCTGGACACCTTTGCCAACAGTAAATTGTCTCCCTATATTTTTCGCATCGTCCACCGTTTAATTAAGGCAACGGGTCCGCAAACCAATCGACTGACTCGTCCGCTTCTTCTCAGCCCTCTTGCTTGGCCGTTCACCAAAAAAATGTCATTGGTCGATCCTCTCTATACGAGTCGAAGTGATTTTTTGCCGTATTTGGAACACATATCGTCCATGGACATCTTGATTTTTTTAGAGGCTGCCTGGCAGTGCCAAATGCACAACGCGTGGGATACCCTCTCCAATATTGACATACCAACATTAATTGTCGCTGCAGAAAACGATCCTTTTTTCCCATTAAATACGATGAAGAGACTCAACCAAGAGATTACCGCCTCTGAATTTTTATTGCTCGCAGGGGGCAGTCACGCAGCGATTGTAGAGCAACCGGAGACCATTAATTATCGTCTTGATCGGTTCTTAAGTGAGAAACTAGGCGCTGATTGGCCTCATCCACAAAACGCTGAATCAAAATAGGGATCGATCTTTCTTGCAGCTTCTTAGCAATTGAAGTCGGCAAGAATGTCTCGAGTTGCACGAAGATGTTGTATTCGATCGAGCACCCTTTTTCCGTCGGATTGAGCTTCCAATAACCTTGGTTAATCGAAAAAAATCCTTCGATCAAACTCCAATGCAGTTCCAAATCCGAACACAATTCCAAACGAAGTCGGTACTCCAGCGGTCGGATAACCCGCAAAACGAACCGCACTTCCCATACGGGAGGACCTTTGGTGCGAATGTTCGCATCGATGACCTCGGGGATAAATTGGGTGTACGAATCAAAATCAGTAATGACGGACATCAGCAAGTGCGGGTCGACCCCCTTCTCGGTTTTATACTGAACATGCGGCATACTTATCTCTTTCTTCGGTATCGACGTTTCTTAGGTTTTCGAACTCGCTTCGAAGGTAATTCTTTAAAGGTCTCTCCCCACCAGCCTCGAATCGCAGTCATCAACAATGGCCATCTATGCTGCTTGAGATCCGATGTAGAAAGAGCCGTCATCGCATCACGAGCGTTCAAACGGAGTTCGCGATCTTCTTCGAGCCAGCGATACGGAGTGTTCCCTGCCGCATGCTTTTCGGCAAGTTGAAACCCATTTTTTTCTTGGCAAACCGTTCGAACCCTGTTGATGGCTTCCTCTGATGCTGTACCCGATAGTACAAAATAACAACACGACGTATAAAAGGACTTTGACAATTGACCGCGCAGACGATGCAAGCGCATGAGTTCATTTTCTTCCGCGAGTTCAACAACCATGCAAGATACATTACCCACACTGGGAACATCTTCGATATGAGAGGTGCAGAATAAAATGTCAATGCGACGTTGTTGAAAGTCTTCAAAGATGCGCAGTCGATCAATACGAGACATTTCTGAAGAGTAAACTCCGATACGTGCATCATTGAGATATGCTTTTTGAAGTTGCCCCGCCATAGACATCGCATCAGAAAGAGACAATAGATCTTTTCCTTCTTTCAGGGGCAAGACAATATACGCCTGCCTTCCCAATTTGATCTCATCTGCTACTTGGCTGTAAATCTCAGCGCGCTGTGTTGCGAGACAGAAGATGGAGTCCGATACTGGGAACGCTGACTTTTCAATGATCGAAAGGGTTGTATCAAAATAATGCTCTTCTAAGCGCTGTAATGACATCGGATAGGGACTAAAGAAAAGGATGTCTGGAGATATATTCTTCTTCTTGTGGATAAGAGACGTGTGAACCTGTGAATCGTCTCCTTCTTCAAAAATGATGAGCCCGAGAGACTGCTGAGAGCAGTCGCTGCTCAAGAGTTCTGCAGAACCAAAGGCGATGTTGATTTCCCCACGGTTCAACGCATCTCTTTGTGCTTTGTTGGGTGCACCGACGATTAACTGAGCCGACACCCCAATTTCACGGAACAACGTTTCTGCAAATAAAAATCGACGTTCTGCATCCAGTGAATTGGGTGCGATGTAAAAGACCTGCTTCCCTCCTTGTGCAACAACAATTGCAGTAAGCATCACAATAAGACTCTTCCCTGAACCGACGTCACCTTGCAACAAATGCTTCATTGGACGATGAGAGGATAGGGCTCGGCGAATCTCCGAAGCAACAACTTCTTGGGCATCCGTGAGCCGAATATTTTTTATTTGCCCCAGTAAAGCAACGTCTCCATGAAGAATGCTGTGTGCTATACCTTTGGCTCGCTCTCCTTCCGGCTTCGAAAGACGCTTGCCGATCAAGTACAAGAATACTTCGTCGAATCCCAGTCGTTGCCGACCCTTGAAGTCGCCATTGGCGGGGAAATGAGCATCTCGTAAAGCCTCTTCGAAAGAGAGTAGCCTATATCTGTCTAGGATTTCTTTGGGTAACGGCTCTTGAATACACTTCGAAATGTTTTGAAGAACCTTGGCGATTAGATCTCGAATATCAACATTTTCGATATCATCTATGTCGTACTCAGCTTGATAACCCGATCCCTTTCCCGCCAGTCCAATCGGTTCTGCTCCGAACACCCGAATATCGTCTTCCACTTCAATCATGCCGGAAAATCCGATAAGGGATCCGATTTGCCACGAATCCCAACCTCGAGGGGGTTTTATATTCCAACGTATAAACACTTCACGTTTGTTGTTCTCTAAAACCACTTCCCAGGACTCTAAATGTTCCGTCAAACGAACGAGTTTGGACGCAATTTTACCACGGATAACAAATTGACCATCCGGCATAGATGAATCGAATTGGGCTTGTGGAGGACGCGTGAATCGTTTGGGCGCTAGGAGTAAGATATCAGCAAAAGTTTTGATATCTTGCTCGTCCAAACGTTCCAGCAGATCTGTATCGATACCTGCAAGCGTTCGGAGATTTCTCAACCCAATATTTTCACTCCAAAAATCATAACGTCGTGTAATCGGAGGGGTTTGTTTTTCTTTGCGCGTATGTTTGCGAAGCTTTAAGATTTTCGCGCGGATCGCATCGTTCCAAACCGGTTTCGAGACCGTGTCTTCTGAGGCCTCCGCTACCGGAACTTCTTCTGTTTCGTCGCCGACAACCAAAGTCTCCTCTGCCTTTGGGTGCTCAGCATCGTTCGATTCTTCAGCATCGTTCGATTCTATGGAGACTTGGGGCACTTGCTCGGTCTCTTTCTGCTCAACCGTATCTTTTTGCTCAATCGTATCTTCCGGTAACGATGTGACGTCGGTTTGCGGCGCCTCTGTTTCCGTCTCGTTCACGCGCTTAGAGAGCTGTGTCACCTTCGCCTGCGATACGATTTCTATCAAGCTATCTTGCCGCAGAGCCTCTCTGATTTCCAGTATGGGTAGGTTCGCGCTTTGAGATAGAGCCATATACAGCTCGTTATAGCGAGTCGTAAGTCCAAAGGAATTCATATACTCTTTGCAAGATTGGAGCGTGCGCTGCCGACGCTCGATATCTGTGATGGAAAAGGCCCATAAAATACTGTTGATCAACGGGCGGATTAAAGATCCATGGTAGGCATTCGGGGATGTCATGCCGTATCTCCTTCTGCTGAAGCAGAAATTATTTGTAGTGAAC
>JAYYRF010000242.1:0-3683 GCA_036127535.1 Myxococcota bacterium
ACCTCGTTTGCGTCCAGGCAAAGACCCATGGAAATGCACGCAAAGAATCAACACCACCACCTTATCTGCGTCTTGCAGGACGGGAACCAAAGTTGAGTTCTCCCAATTCAGGTTCAGGCGTCGCCGATCGGAAATAGGCGACAAAATCTTTGTGCCCGCGGACAATCTCACGATAGCCCTTGACCGCCCGAGCAGCCAGGAGATCCATTTCCTTGCGCCACTCATCCTTGGGAGCACGTGGCGGAACCAAGGTTGCCTCGGCCACTGCGGTCGTATAGACCTCCAACGTACGAATGGCTATTTCTTCGAGTCCAAACTTGGCTTGAATCATTTCCCCCTGTTCGGTTACCCGTAAACCACCAGAAATCGATCCCGGAGGCTGCGAAAGAATCGCCAAGGACATCGGCCCCCCGCCGCGTCCCACCGTTCCGCCACGACCATGAAATAATGTCAATCGCATTCCGTATTTTTCACATACCGCCACCAATCTTTCTTGTGCGGTATATAGAGCCCAAGATGCGGCCAAACGTCCCGCGTCTTTCGCGGAGTCGGAATAACCAAGCATAATCTCAACCTCTTTACGACCACGATAAAAAGGCATCGAGAAAAGAGCATCCATCGTTTTGGCCGCTCCCTCCAAATCAGAAAGCGTCTCAAAGAGAGGAACGACCTGCAATGGCTTGGGTACGCCCATTTCTTTTTGAAACAGTTCGACCAACAGAACATCGGAAGGCTCTGTCGCCATCGAAATAACATAGGAGCCCAAGCTTTCGCTGGGCGTACGAGCGATTTCTCGAAAAGTGTCTAAGACATCTTGGACGACCGGCGTCGTGGGGAAAGAGGCTGGGATCAGCGGTCGTCGGCTATTGAGTTCTCGTAGCAGGAACGCTTGTTTATCCGCTTCGCTCCATTGCGCATAACTTCCCAATCCCAAATGACGGGTAACCGCATCCATCGCTTCCATATGACGCTCGGACTCTTGTCGAATATCCATCCGAACCAAGCATAGCCCAAATGTACTCAAACGCCGCAAAATATCCGTTAAGCGACCTTGGGCTATGAGTTCGCAACCCGTATCATGGAGAGAATCGTAACAAAGCTGTAAGGGTTCCCATAATTCTGCCACCGAGGAGTATATATCGGTGTGGGTATCCGGAAGAGCTCCATCCATGATGCGAGCCGCCCACTCTCGGGTTCGACCCAAGCGATCCCGAACCTCTCGTAACAATGCTCTATAGGGCTCTGAAACATTCCCAACGCGCTCCAACAATGCCGGAGAACCGGTCTTTAGAGAGAGATCGGCTCTTAAGGCATCAATCTCTCTCCAGTATAAATCCGCCGCCATCCAGCGCGCCATTGCCCACGCTTTACGGGTTGTTTGTGGAGTCACATTTGGGTTTCCATCTCGATCTCCGCCCATCCATGAACCAAACCGGATGGGTGCAGCACTGAGGGAAAGTCCTTTTCCCGTATTGGAATGGAGTTCGCGATCGAGAATCCTCAAAAACTTTGGCAAAGCCGTCCACAAGCGATGTTCAAAAATCAGTAAGCCCGCTTGCGCCTCATCCAAGGGTGTTGGTTTTTTTCGATGCAACTCATCCGTACACCAAATCTCGGTAATCAATCGCTCAATAGAAGACTCGATTCGAGGAACTTCGTCCGGTGTGGCACGGTCTAACTCCGCCAAGAGCAAGGCGATAGAATTGTGCTTCTGAAGTAGTGTACGACGATTTACTTCCGTAGGATGAGCGGTCAAGACCAACTCGATACTCATGTTCTCTACTGTGCGATGCAGTGTTTCTTTGTCCACATTCTTGGATAGGAGATCAGGAAGCGCGGCGCGAATAGAACCGCGTTGCGGTTTCTCTTGCATCAGGTAAAAACGACGTCGGCGAACTCTGTGGTGCTGTTCCGCGATATTGGCCAACGCTAAGAACAAGGCAAAGGCACGCCCAATTGGAATGGCTTCATCTGTATCCAGTTTGGATAATTTATGAGAGAGTGTCGCCCAAGCTTGCTGATCACCATTTCGCGCCAATTTAGACATCGAACGAATCTCTTCTACGGTATCCAGCAGAACCGAACCACCCTGCTTTTCCAAGACACGCCCCAATAGGTCGCCCAACATCCGTACGTTTTCTCTTAATTGCTGACTATTATCCATACTGGTTTCTCCTTTACCTAAAACCAAACATAATTTACCTGTAAAGCAGACAACGAGACATTTCCGAAACAATCAAGCACTTTTGACGCGGAGCACTTTTCGAGATTCACAAAAAAAAATGCAATCGGGACTTCTTTTGATATAGTCAAGAAAGACCCAATTCCAATGCCAACCGATGTTCGACCCGAAAAAATCTGCCACAGAAGCTTCTCAATATCTTCTTTCAAAATGTAAGCCGCCATCGGTTGCTGTCGTTCTGGGAAGCGGACTCGGCGCATTTGGAGACACCTTATCGGACTGCATAACCATTCCGTATGAAGAAATCCCATACTTTGAACCCTCTCATGTCAAAGGACACGCCGGTAGCCTCAAGGTTGGTTACTTACCAAGTTCCAATACCAGAGTCGCGGCTTTTTGTGGTCGCAGTCATCTGTATGAAGGATTAAGCGTGGAACAAATCGCTCATCCCACACGAACGTTTAGCTTTTGGGTGGGAAAGGCGATAGTGTTCACCAATGCCGCCGGCGGCATTAATCCACAGTATACGCCAGGCGACTTGATGCTGATACAAGATCACATCAACTTGACGGGGCGTAATCCGCTCGTTGGAGCACACAATAACAGTCTTGGCGCCCGCTTTATCGATATGACCCACGCATATGATGAAGAAATCCAAGCGCTCATTCAACAAAGCGCTGCGAGCAACAACACAAAGATTCAGCGCGGTGTGTACCTAAGCCTACTCGGGCCAAGTTATGAAACCCCAGCAGAAGTTCGTTCCTACAAGGTTTTGGGAGCTGATGCCGTGGGTATGTCAACCGTTCTCGAAGTTATAGCAGCTCGTCAGGTAGGCTTGCGAGTTGGCGGGATATCCTGCATCACGAACATGGCAGCCGGCATTAGTGTCGAACTTCTCTCTCACGATGAAGTTAAGGAAACCGCATCCCGCGTCAAATCCACATTCATTGAACTCTTAACGGAAAGTCTCAAACGAATCGCTGCTTCTTGAGCGCACCGTATCTTTACTCCGGACTTCCGAAGCGAAGGGTTTGGAAGGAACCGTGATTCAGATAACCGTTATCCCACTCTTCACCATCTACCCATACGGAAGAATCACTCCCATCTTTCGCAATGGAAATACCGGTCGCAGGAATGTCAACGCGATCCCAAATGGATTGACCCACAACATATCGCGTAGTGCCGGCCATGGGATAAAAGCCCATCGAAGCAAAAATATACCACGCTGACAACGTACCACCATCATCATTGCCCGCCAAAGCCGTTGGAGCGGCAGCATAGCGATTTTCCATCAGCCATGTAATCCATTGGTTTCCCAATTCTCTTTCTCCCATGACAGCAAACAACCAGGGAATATGTAAACCCGGTTCGTTGCCATGCCAGTACCAAGATTCCGGCAGTCCGGGAAATTCACCATCCATCGCCTCCATCACATCAAACATTTGCTCCAAACGAACCAAAGCATTGTCACCAATTAAGTAAAAAAGCGATTCCGGTTCGT
>JAYYRF010000243.1:0-2525 GCA_036127535.1 Myxococcota bacterium
TGATTGTGTATTTTACCCGAAGATAATTGTTGTTGGTCTTCTTTTTCAAAGGAAAAGAGAATCCGTTCGCTTCCATGATTATGCGATTCTGTGTAAAAGAGCAATGCATAAGGATCGAAGTTCTCCCTTTTAACGCTGCATGTCTTTTCGAAACCACCGTTCAAAGCAATTGTTTATGAGGGTTCGATTCGCGTGTGGTATACTGACACACGCGAATGAAGGAGACCATCATGATGACAGGAATCTTAACTCTTACTCTTTTGGCTTGTGGGGATAAGGAAAATCAGAGCTTTGAAGATTTTCAAGCCGATTACTTTCATGCGCGTCAAGGGGAAGAACTCAGCGACGCTTGTAGCTCTTGGTACGAGGATTGCGTTGCCGCCGGATATGCCGAAGATGATTGCGGATCGCGTCTTGAGTATTGTGAAGACGGTGAGTGGACTACCGGTGAAGATGGGGAAGATCGAGAAGAAGGCGATCGCGAAGAGTCTGATTGTGACGCGCGTGCCGCGCGCGCATACGAGGAATGTATCTCGGCCGGTGGTTCTGAAGAAGAATGCAGAGAGCGCGTAGCGCAACTCTACGAAGATTGCGAGAATGAAGAGCGCGAATAATCGTTTATTCTTATTGCTAGGGATGATTTTTCAAGATCCGATCTTCGCGTATCTTGTCAATATATATAAAAGTAAGATCAGTCCATGGCTCTTTTTCTACATGAATATCGAGAAATCATTACAGAGGCTGAGAATATAAAATTGCAAAGGTGAAAAACTGAGCTACTTGATGCCGTGGCGCACTTGCGGGGACGGTAATCAAAATGGTCAAGTCAAACTATTGGATTGTGCATCAACAAGCATGTGAACGAGGCGAACGGTGCTATGTAGATCCTGATACGGGATATTACGTCTTCACACGCGTTGCCTTGGCAAAACGTAAGAAGTGCTGTGGATGTGGGTGCCGCCACTGTCCGTTTGCGCACGACGAAGTGGATAACAAGGTTGCCTCTATCAAACAGCCCGCTATTCTACATCGCCGTAGTCTACAAAAAGCATTTCCCAAACAGGTTAATGTTCTCTTTTGGTCTGGAGGCAAGGACTCCTTTTTGGCTTTGCGGGCTTGGATACAAGAGCAGCAGAAAAAGAAAGAAGAAGACTTTCTCGATTCAATTGTTCTCCTTACTACCTTTGATGTAAACTCGAGAATCGTTGCGCACCAAGAGATACAAATCTCCGACATTCAGCGTCAGGCGATTCATTTGGATATTACGCTCATCGCTGTTCCTCTACATCCCGAATCAAACTATTTGGAGAGGATCCAAACGGGTTTAGATGTTTTAGAAGCGAATTCAAATATCCAAAGTCTAATCTTTGGTGATCTCCATTTAGAGCACATCAAACAGTGGAGAGATGAGCATCTCAAAGAGTTGGGAGTTCCGTTACGCTATCCGCTATGGAAGACACCTTACAAAGATCTGTACACCGATTTGGTGAACAGTGGAGTATCGTGTGTCGTCTCTGCATGTATTGGAAGCAAGGATATACCAAGCATCCAGGGGATCTCTGAGGGGGCTGTCTTTGACGAAAACTTCATTCACAAGGTCGAGCAAAAGGATTGGGACATCTTTGGTGAAAACGGTGAATTTCACACGCTTGCGGAAGTATGGTCTGCTCCAGTTCATCGAGCTCTTGGTTTGAAGAAAATCCGGTAAACCTCGACTGCATCGAAAAGATTTCGTCTCGTCCATATAAAATCCGAAGGGTGATACACGTCAGTTTTCATCCATCTTTGATCTGACGCCGCTGCGACTGGGGCTAGATCAAGATCGAGAAGAGGATATGACGTGTCATTTATAAAGATAAAAGGCAGTGGCTGGTGCGAACAATGCGAATGCGAGCAACCCGCATTCTTCACCCGTCTGGTTCAATACAACGATAAAAAAGAAGTGCAAGGTGTTTGTGCAAAGTGTGAGCATCCCGTTCGCCGAGAATTCGTTGCACCAGTACCTACCCACGTTCCAAGCGAAATTGCCGCCGAAGAGTCAACATCATCTGCCGTCGAAGAGGCTTCCGGCAAAACGCAAGCAGTCATGCAAATGCACAAGGAGACAAAAGCTCCGGTTCCGAGCAGCAAGCGCCCAACCTTGCTGAGTCTCCTGTTGGTTGCATGCTGTTTACTCTTTATCGATCAATATTTTCTATAGTCCATTGCTGCACCGGCTTCGGTAAGTCTTGGTCGGCGACGGTGCGCACATACAACTCCACGTTTCCCTCTGATTGTATGGAGCGGCACAACGTCTCGGCTTGATCCTTCTACCTTCTTTTTGAGGTTTATTTCCAAATATGGTGTGCGGGAAGCCGGTTTTGCAGGCCTATGTGTTTCCTGAAAAGTCGGTTGATCGTAGATAAAAACGCTGTTCCCACACCTCTCAAAGTAACTCTTCGCAAAGATAGGAACGCTAGCACATTACCATGCATCGCATCAAGATTGTATTGGTAGCCATGGATGTTTACGGATCCAATGCAACG
>JAYYRF010000244.1:0-11688 GCA_036127535.1 Myxococcota bacterium
TCGATAAAGGAGAATGAACCCTGTTCGAGCTGCTCATTACCCAGCGGGATGAGAATCACCAAGAGACGTTTGGGTGGGGCGTTGAAGTTTTCCCATGGTTCGAGCGGGATTTCGATTCCGCAAAGAGAAAGCGTGCAACAAAAATACGATGGGTAGGGGAGCAAGGGCGAATTGAAGAATGAGGCTCATATAAAAGACGATGATGCCCCATACCGATGTCTGCGTCGGGGTGAACCCGTTAGAGAAGAAGCGCTTCGAGTACATACGAGGATAGTTCGGGAGATATGTATGCATTCGCTCGAGCCAGTGCATCATGGCAGGCTCTTGGCGGAGGGCTGAAAAGACTTCATCGGTTAAGCCTGAGGAGATACACTGTATTTGACCGAGCAGCGCGAAATCGAGATAGTGGGGGGTATCACCACCAAAGAAAGGTGAATCGCCCAGCCTTCCGCACCATCGCGACCACTCCTTGAGAAACAAGTCCTTCTTGTAGATCGCTTTCCTTTTACGGGTTTGTGACCATATTCCGCCCTGGATTAGTAGGATAAAATAGAGGGTCATGGTCGCGCGAAATGCGTGCGAGAGAAAGATTAGAAATGGACTTGGATGTTGGGGAGCCGTTTTTGCCCAAACGTGGACGAATCGTCCCTTGTTACCCCACTCAAAACGAGCAAGCACATACAGAAGAAAGAACAGTTCCAAACGCGATTGATCCGATGCGACGATGGACGGGTCTTCGGGCGGGACGAGAAGGGAGATACCGGATTCGGAGTGGCGTTTGTCAATCTCAGCTAAAATAGCAAAGGAGTCCGTAATGATATGCCCATCGGGCCATCGGCATACCGGCATCACCATACCGTGTTTCAGATAAGAAGATATGGAAATCGGAAATTGTACGATTTGGTAGGGCACACATCGGTGTTCCAAAGCCAGTAGCACCGTCTGCACCCATGGAGAATGGTCGCTTCCATACACCAAAACCGGTTCTGACATAGAATGGCTCTCCGCTTATCGATTCATGGATAAGATAACCGAAAAATAAGAAGGCATGTACTTAGGGTCTCTTCTCAAAGAGAAAAGCACCGCCCAGCGGTGCCGTTTCGAGAAGAGGGTGGATTCATTATCGGATGCAATCCAAGAGGCCTTCTTGAACTTCGCATCCTTCGGGTAGCGCAGTAAAATCATCGACAGGACCACGCAGTTTGGTGTAGCCAAAATCGAGTTCGCTGAGATCTGCACCGCGAAAGTCGGCATCGATCATATCGGCAAAGTGGATGCCGGCATGCAAAACCGCACCGCGAAGATTCCAAGGCAGGTTCGGGTGGTGGTAGTCTCCTTCGTTCAGACTGTCCGCTTCGAGAACGGTGCACTCTGCATTTTCGGTTTCACGAACTTGGATGAGGCTAAACGGATTCATTCCGCCATCGCCGTCTGCATTTTCGCACGCGCCATTGCTTTCGTTGTACTGAAATTCGCGTTCTTGATCCGGTACCCAACAATGCGCCTCGAGTGTAAACTGTTGAAAGGTGCTCAAAGTGCCGACAAAGAATCCGCTCTCTTGTTGTATGAGCTCCAAGGTTGCATTTGCGTCTTGTTGGTGAGAAAAAATCTCTGGATCACCAGCGAGCATATTGTCGCTTGAAAAGACAAGGTGAATGCTATCTTCGGTGAATGTAGGGCTATCTTGATAGTACATCTGAATAAAGCTGGGAGACGCTTCGGATGGATGGAGGTGGTGTAGATCGAAGTTCGTCGCTGCTTGTCCATACACATTGAGGATCTCAAAGCGGTATACGTAGGGTTTGCCGGTGAAATCTCGCTCAAAGGGACGAGTGGCGCATACGAGATGGTCGGGCAGAGAAAGACCTGGGTAATGGCTCTCGGCTCCATCCAGGGCTTCCTCGACTTCTTCGAGCAGTATTTCTTCAGGGGGGGGCGTCGAGACTTGGCAGCCGAAGATAAAAAGAGGAATGATGGTTGATGACTTCATTTTTTGCTCCACTGTTGGAAGGTTGTATCCATAGAGTGGTCTTTTTCTTTATTTTTGTAAATCAGTATTATAAGAATATTATTGTTCGAAAAACCCGAATATTTGTTGAAATACGAATGATTTCAATGAACCTGAATGGCGGTATTTTATACTGAAAAATAATATATTTTTATCATTAATAATTTGATTGTTTTTGAAAGCGTCCGTCAGAACGGTAGATCCCGGCGCTGAGTTGCATCCCTCTGACCTCCTCGCCGCGCAGTGTCGCGTCGTAGGACTTGTTGCCGATCACCACCATTGGGCTGGTGATCGTGCATTGGGAGTTCTTTCATTCTCCTCCGGAAAAGAGATAGCCTGCACCTCCACCTTCCATATACGCTCCGACCAATAAATCGGACGTGGTGTCCCCATCTGCATCGCTTAGTCCGGTTACATGATATCCAAAACCGCCCCCGTTTCCGTACAGCGTCAAATCGGCATCGGAAACCAAAGAGATTCCTTGTGGTGTGTGGGTAAAAATATGTACGGCACCGGGTGCCTCCGGTGAAGCGGCATCGATTTTGTCTCCGTACGCTCCAATGGCCAAGTCAACCTTCCCGTCGTGGTTCAAGTCGTCGATGAAAGAAACGGATATTCCGGTGTATCCGTAATCGGTCAAGCCGTAAATCCGAGCGGACGCTCCCTGAAGGGATGTAAGTCCTTCACTCGATCCAAGCATCAGATATACGGCACCACCCCTCTCGGCGTGGCTCGAATCCCAATATGCGGAAATGGCGCAGTCTTCGTATCCGTCTCCATCGATGTCATGGCCGCAGGTGAGCGTATTTCCCAAGTGATCGATTTCCATGCTCTCGCGGTATACTACGTCTGCGTCTTCTAAAAAGTAGCTGTCATTTAGCGGGCCGTAGAATCCGCCAACGGCACTGGAGCCTGTCCCACCCAAGCCTTCTCCACCACCACCGATCAAGATATCGGGTATAGAATCTCCGTTTACATCACCAAACGACATACCGACACCAAAGTTTTGGCCTTCGCGGTCGCCGTAAAATTGGGCGATGGAAAAGGATTCGATTGAACCCGCCGCCGAAGCGGGTTCGTATATCCAGGCGGCACCGGCCTGGGTCAGGCCGAGACTGCTCTCAAAGTATGCGGCAGATACCGCCATGAGTCCACTGGATTCGTCGCAAGCAATGGCAGATCCGAAAGACGAACCGTTCGCTGGTCCAATAATGGTTTGTACAGCTTGTGAGGTGGATACGTTGCCTTGTAGCGGGAGAGAGTAGCGATATAAAGCGCCCATTGGCTCTTCTCCAACGCGGTGGGCAGGAGCGGACACGAAAAGTTCTGTCGTCCCATCCTGATTAAAATCGCAACTCGCGATACTGTGTCCAAAATATTCATTCGGACCAGCAGATATGAGTAAGGCCTGCATGGATTCTGCGTCGAGATCGTCTGTTTCCTCTCTGCCGTTGTAGATTGCGACGGCACCGGATGGGGAATTGTAGTCGGGTACCACATAGGTTGGAGCGGACAATGCGAGTTCCGATAAAGAGTCTCCGTTGCTGTCTTGTATGCCCGCTACCCGAAATCCAAATCCATCACTACCATTGCCGGGGTGCATGGCAAAGCGCAGCTCGCCCAAAGAACCAACATCTATCGGTTCGGGTGGCTCTTCCGGCTGTCCGGGCTCTGCGGTATCTTCTACGGTTGGATCTTGTGGGGGGTCATCTGTAGCGTCGGGTGTTGTGGCGGTATCCGTTGGATCGATCCCAAAGGAAAAGTCCTTTTGGCTTTGCTGACAGGCTATTATATACAGAAATATCATGGGCACACTTCGATTTTCCTTCTCATCTCTTCTGTAAAAGATACCTTTTTTGTAACCGGTATTCTCTTTGATCGCATTTCGATACGCATTGGGGGCTCTTCCAAAAAACGGTATCGGGTCGAGGATTGCACGTTGGTCTGCTCATCATGAGAGAATAACCACCGATTTACAGAATTCGGCCTGTTTGACCATCAGAGTCAAATGGCGGTGATGACCGCGCGGTTTACGGTCGGTGTGAAAGAACCATCCAAACAGAGAGGAGAAAAGGGAGCAGAGTATGGATCTATCCACTTGTACATACACCACTCGGTTTGGTGAATCCCTCCGAACTCGGTTAAGACTGCCCCTGTATAGCATAGGAGATGATATGTGGCATGGATATAGTATATTGTTGTTTTCCTGTAGTGAGAATCCATCGAATGGAGACGAATCCGTGGCGGAACTACGGGATGAGATCGAGGCCTTACAGGGGACATTGAACGAAATTTCCGCGCATGTTCAAACCCTCGAATCGACAATTGAACAGCTGAATTCGCAGTCTTCCGACGAAGAGATTGTGGCATCTTACACCGATGAGGACGCGCTTTCCGCTATTCAAAACGACGATCCGTGGGGGAATCCGGATCGCGCCAATCTTCAACATCTTTGGAGTCGTACGGATTACGGGTATCTCTTTTTGGAAAATTCTCGCTGGACGATGGACAACCGCAGCAATCCGGCCGGTGAAACCCCGAGACACGAACTCATACAGTTTTTTCATGAGACACCGGAGTGTATACAAGGCTCGACCTTTTCGGATTGCAATTCGACGAGTGCCCTAAAGCTGTATGTGAATGGTCCGCGGATCACCGACAATAATTGGTCTGCAGATGGCTTTGCTGAGGCTGCGGTGCGAAATTACCACACCCACGCCAGCGGTATGTACATGGTATCCTTCGGGCAAAATTCGTATGTGACCGATTACGAACACGGACTGATCGCACCGAGTGGTATTCATTTGGAGCCCCATGGTGCCCACCAAGCGCTTCGCATCGATGGTACGGGCAATTCCGGAGAAAATATTCGTTTGGATATCAGTACTGGCAGCAAGGGTATCGCGATTTATACGTCTCCCAGCGAGGGATTGTACTGCGACGAACTCGGTGTAGACTGCGCCCGAACCTATCCACTCCATCTTCGTGGCGGCACGGTGCGTCTCGAAGACATTGAGATGGAACGATCGGCCACAGACGCGCGTAACGCCGGGGTAGCGACGTTGTTTACGGACGCGTTGGGAATAGAACACTTTTACTCTTGGCACACCGACGATGCCCTGGGGGTACCCGTGCACTGTACATGGAATGAAAGGGTATCGTCGGATTCCATCGTAAAGCTTACACCGTATTCCACATCGCCTGATCTTTCAGACGCGCACAGTTATGTCATCGTCGATGTGTGGGGGCCAGGGGCTGCGCCGCCGGCCTGTACGGCTGCACAATCGGTTAAGACCAATGCTGCAGGGGTATATGGATATAGTTTTCCAGCCAATTTTGTCGCGCAGGGAGGGTTCTCTGTTGCGATCCTCGGCATCGGCGGTATGGCGTTGAATCCTGGAGATTGGGATGAATCAGACCGACCCAGTTTCTTATTCGAGGTTCTGGATCCGATCTAGATACGGCTTCATTCGTTAAATATCGTCAAAAGCCCACAGCCACGCCGTTCCGCTGGTCGCGATCAGCGCATCCAAGGTCATGATCCAAAATACGAGTTGAGGGTTCCCAATACATAAAAAGAAAGAGATGAGTTGCAGAACAAAGAAAGGAATCGCCCTACGCGTACTGACCACCATGTGTGCCCAATAATTATGTATTTGTTTGGGGTTGCGAAAATAGCTTTCGACTGATGGGGAACGGAATGTACACGATCAAAAAGATGACGAAACCCAGTCCGACGAGGGGGATAATGTACCAAGGCCAAGGCCCCATAAAGTCCAGGATGGTTTTGCCATCCGGTTTACCCGCGAGATAGAAGTAGTTGCTTCCGAGAAGCCAGTTGATCAGGCCAATCACAGGGAGAATGGCCAAACTGGTTGCAACGGCGCGTAGTAGATCCGAAAAATACAATTGAAGTCGAAACTGGAATGCGGCGTACAACACACAGACGACAATCAGTCCATGTGCATAAAAAAACTGGTAAAAATAAAATGCCTCGGTTGTGCTGTTGACGGTGGGGGTAAGAAGTGCTTGGGTTGCACCCCCCATTCCCCAAAAATAGAGTACGGCGAAAAGTTTTTTGTTTTGGGTGTAGAGCATGAGAGGCATCAAGCATATAGAGAGTCCACACATATGCAACGGGAGATGTTTCAATACATCGTAACTCCCGTCGAGGAGACGATAGCACCACATATGAATCTCTTGACCGAAGATGAGTGTGGACAGTAACAAACGCAGTTTGAATTCATGTTTGGGGACGAAGCGTTTGGCAAGAAGAATCGGTAAAATGGTTGCCAGTACGCAAAGACCCAAAATTATTCCGTGCTGTGTGTTGAACAGTTCAAAATTTTCTCTCATCGTATTTACTCTCGTCATGACAGGAAGTGGGAGACATCCTTGCTCCGTTAATTCCTAAGGTCATAGTAATCGAAACCCCTAAAAAAGTAAACGACATTTACATTTTTTATGTATATTTGTGCAGCATTTGTAATTTTTAAGCGTTGAACCTCTATCTTCGCAGATACTATATCGTTATTCTGGATGGTTTATGAATATATGCTCCAGGCAATGAACGATCTGGAATCCATGGATGAAGTCATACTCTGCCGCGGGAGAGTTATCCTAAATAGACTGACTCCGGGCGATACCAAAAAGCGTATCTATGATCGATGTCTTGTTCAAAGATCGATTGCGAGCCGCTAAAAAACGAGCAACCAGTCATTTTTTTTCTCTTTGACTCCACCAAAATATTATCTTTGAGAGTCTAAAACCCATATTTTTGATCTGAAGTGCGAATGTTATCCAAGAATACGAACATTGTGTAGTGAAGATGATATATTAAACTTCGCTGACCATCACACGAAGAGACTTAGGGTTTCAAAGGAGCATCTGTTCGGTGAAAAAAGATCTTTCTCCCTCCGTTCGTGAGCAACATTCCTCCCAAAGCACCGAAGGGGATCGTCAGACCGACCGTAATCCGACTTCAAATGCCGCTAAACGAAATCCCAATCGAGAAGGAACCTCATCATTCTTGGAGATGAGTCATCAGCATTTCGGCAATCAAAGTGTCTTGGCAAGTGTCTCTGCCGGCGGCGGAGAGCTATCTGATTATATTTTTGATGGGGTCTGCTCTGATATTGCGGGGTTGGGCAGTGAGGTGCCCGGCTCGAATCAAGCCCTTCTGAGACGCATGAAAAATAAGGGTGAGGTTTTCGATGTTGCCGCTCTAAATCAAGGGGGACAGGCGCTTCCAAAGGATACACGTGCCCGTATGGAAGCAGCGATGAATCGCGATTTTAGCGATGTTCGCATTCATACCGATGGTCAAGCTGCCAATGCGGCCACTCAAATTAATGCCTTTGCATTTACCCAAGGTAACCATATTTATTTTGCGGCAGGAGAGTGGGCACCAGGTACGACAAAGGGAGACCGACTTCTCGCCCACGAACTGACGCACGTCGTTCAACATCAAGAGGGACGTCTTCCAACGCACTCGACCGAAGACGTTGCGGTTTCACAGCCCAGCGATCCGGTCGAGCAAGAAGCATACACCAACGAAAAGCGCGTTTTAGATGCGCTACAAAAAGTCGATCGAGAATTCGCTGCATTGGCGGCGCCCGAGGCGAATGAACTGCGTCCGGATAGCGATGTTGCGTCTCACTTTGGCGATGCACCGTCGGCCATACAAGAAAATATTTCCCGTAGAATGGGTACACATATAGAATCACAGCAAGGAGAGGCCGTTCTTCATCGTAGAGAAAATCCAGAAGGGAACGAAGAGGAAGCGATGGAATTGACGCCAGAGCAACTTCAAGCCATAGAAAAAGCCGAAAATGCGCAAGAAGCTCCTCCCGAGAGCGAAGAGAAAAAAGAGAACGAGGAAGCAGAAAAAACGCAAGAGGACGCCGAAGAAACAGAGACAAAACCAGAGAGCAGCAAAGAAGAACCGCAAAGGGAAGAGGAAACGAAACAGGCCGGTATGGAAACCGAGACCTCAGCTCCCGCTACAGGTGCGGGCCCACAGATGAATGCGGACAGTAACGAGGCGAGGCCCGTCGATAATATTGTTGATCACTACATGAAAGTGCACTGGGAACAATCCGACCTGATCGCCAAAACAGAAGAATTTGGAATCTATCCGGATGCGATTGCCACGGAAACCGATCGTTGGCTGCCCAGCAACACGCCGGCATCGGTTCGCGGTGGTGCCAATCTACTCGTCGGTTTGGGTGCAGGACTGCTCGATGCCACGTTTGAAGCCTTTGCGAAATCGATTCCCGGTGTGGGTGCGGTTGCCGAACTTTTATACGGTATCAAAGACGGATGGGAAAACATTGCCGACTGTGTCAAAAACGGAGATGGAACGGCTGCTTTCTTTGAGGGCTTGCGCGCTGTACTCGACACGATTGCAGGGATATCGGGAAATATTGCCGATTTGTTCACCTATGTTCAAGATACGGCGCACGTCCTGGCTCCGTTTACGGCGGGCATTAGTGAGGTAATCGGTGTTCCTGCAGCCGGCATTGCCAACGCTGCCAGTTGGATTTCGTCAGCCTGTGCGACCGGATTGGCGATCACCGATCTCGGCCTCACAATCTATTACTACATTCAAGGGCAAGAGGCCGAAGCGGCCGGGAATTTTGCCCTCCAAGCTTGGTATAAAAAGCGGGCGACCGATGGTGTATTTCGAACCGTTGGCAGCATATTACAAGCGACCTTTGCATGGTTATCGGTGGGAACGGGCGCGTTGGTTCCAGGCCAAGCACCCAGTAACTTTGCTGAACTGCTGGTTGATTCTGGGCAGAAGTTTGTCAAAAATATCGGTGGGCTGAGCAAAGAGGGAGCTGCGAACATCGAAGCCATCTTTAAACGATTTAACGGCCCGGTGCGCTCCTTTGCGGTGATGCAAGGTGTCACCAATATGACGGCAGCCATGGGTTTTGGCGATGTGATGCGGCGCGATGATGATGGCTTTATGGGCGCCCATTATATTCAGCGGCAAGATTTGGCCACCACCGGAACGCGCGCTGCCGAACTGATCGGGAATGCTCGATCGGTGACCGTTGCCAATATGAATGAAGGGTGGCAGAATTTAGAATCTGACAAACCGAAGTGGCACCAAGAGGTCATCAATAAGATTTTAGCCCCGGAGAGTGGCGTTCAGGCCTTTGACGTCATGAACGCTGCGTTGCGTCCATCGGAGTGGATCCGTCTTATGTTTGCGGGGGCGCGTTACATATTGACGGCTATCGGAGATGGTGGACTCGAGGCGGTTGCCGGTCTTGCTGGCTTGGCAGAGACAGCATTAACGGGAATCGCACAACCATTTATCAACAATATGAGCGCATGGTTTCAAGAGAACAAACCATATTTGGATGAGATGTTGGTGAATCTCAACTCTCGACTGCAGGAACAATCGGTCTCGTTACAAACTCTTCGCGACGTGCTCAATCAAGTGCAGTCCTTTATTGGAAAGGTCGATCAGTTGGCGGATCAAGGGGGGGTTATCGACAATGCGGTGCAACCATTGATCGATCGTATTGCCGGCATGCGTATCTCCGGAGACAGTTTGGGAATTCCGGGCTGGGTACCCGAACGCGCCTACAACTGGGCGATTCGTGGAATTAATGGAACCCTCGATCGCGCGATCGGTTTCATTACATCCATTAAAGATGGAGCGTTGAGGCAGTTGGATAGCGGTATCGAGACGGCACAAGGTTGGGCACAAGACCGCCTAACATACTTCCAAGAATCCATCGCAGCAGGTGGAGAATTGGAGACAATGCTTCAAGACGAATTAAGAAGGGTTCAAGAAACCACGCAAGAGGTGACAGAGGCATGGACTGCGTGGGATGGTGATTTCTCTGTCGACTTCTCCGGGGCGGCCGAGTGGCTACAGCAAATGGCTACGCAGATTCGCGATGCTACATCCACTGCACGTCAAAATCGTTGGAAAGAGTATGTGCAAACTGGTGCACAGCAGCATGTTGATTATTGGAAGCAAACCCACGAACATGAAGTGATGGAGAATTTTTGGCCAAACATGCCGGCGCACGAATTGAGTGCGATTGAGCAAGCCCGTACCGAATTGGTAAACAATCTCTCTCAAATCGATACACCAGAAGCGCAAGCTCGTTTACAAGAAGTTAATTTGGCTTATCAAGAATGTGTTGCTTTCCGTGGAAAGCAAGGTCGAGAGGCTCTGGAGGGACTTTGGCTCGCAGAAGAGCGATTGGCGCGTTTGGCGTTGCTTCCTTTACCGGTAGTGGAAAAAGAAGAGGAAGTCTAAGAAGAGGATGAGGAATCGGAACCCACACAAACGACCGTAACGATCTATTTTGCGTACGATCGTCCCAAGGGTTCACAAGTCGGCATTTTGAATCCCCAAGATTTGGAACGCATCGCCGCACAAGGAACGGATCCCTCGGTGGAAATATCGATTGTCGGTCACGCATCGGTAGAGGGTTCCGACGAATACAATGAGTCCTTGGGTGAGCGAAGAGCCCATGCGGTGGCCCAGCTCTTACGGGGCTTGGGTGTTACCGTAGAGCCTTCTGTGAGTTCTATGGGAGAGAGCGAAGCCGGTCAGGCAGAAGAGTACCGAAATGAAGACTGGAGAAAGGCCGTTGTAACCATCCGGAACAACAATGTCTAGCGATCTGCCGTCCGATGCCTTTGAGTCGGCTATACTGTTGGATGCCATACCGGTTGGTATCAAATTGGAGGCCTGGAGAGCCGCAAATGACTCATCCCACCCATCGTACTTGAAAAGCACCATTCGGCTCGGTTTTTTGGTTCGCATCATCGATCCGAAGCGGGCTCTTCTCTTGGCGGATGAGGCGGAGGCACTGCTGGCTCCCATCGATGAATTGCATCCACTGCGCGCTCTCGCATACCTCGAGATCAATCAGCCGCAAAAAGCTTGGTCTCACATATCCCCTATGTTGCCCGGCGACCTCAAGGACTTACTGACCGCCCGTTTCTTACTCTTGCAAGGATCACAAGAAGAGGCAATTGTATTGCTTAATTCTCTGCTGGAGCGAGACGAACTGCATCCTGAGTGGCGCGCTGATGCGCTGTCGTTTCGTGCGCGCACCCACGGGAAAGATAAGAAAAAGAAGTGTATAGTCGATCTGCGAGCCATCGAAGAATTGGCGCTGCAAGAAGAGGCAACGATCACGGGTGTGTGGGTCGGCTGTTTGTGTTCGTTGCTGCAGTCTGAACAATGGGAGACGGTGGCGAAATTACTTTCGACCTTTGACATGGCGGGACTTCTAAAAGAACTGTGCGAAGCCATTGATACCCAAACGCCCGATTTGGGTTTAATTCCATCACATGTTCACGGTGCCTTTGTTCTTCACAAAAAAGATCCGGAACAGGCAGCGGAAAAATTAATCCAAGTGGCGGCTTTACAATGGCGCTTGGGTATGAAAGCAGAGTCTCATCAGACGATTGTATATGCATCTCGTATCAGTAAGCGTCTGTTTGGTGGCGTATGTGCGCACGAAATTCATATGTTTGAATTGGTTTTACGGCGGCATGCTGGTGAAGAGGAATGGTCTAAACTTGCGAACGAACTGCAGAAAAAAGAAACAGACTTTCTCCACCAATTGCGCAAGGATGGAAACAACACATGAGTCCCGCTTCGACGAAAATGATTATCTACGTTGTTATTGGTTTGC
>JAYYRF010000245.1:0-2591 GCA_036127535.1 Myxococcota bacterium
GGTGATCATAACGGCAGCAGGAGGATGGTGGCTCGCTCCTTCCCGAGTCGATTGGCGTCAAGGTTTAATTGCGGTAATGGGGACTACGATAACGGTTGGTGCAGCCAACTCTCTCAACAACTATTTGGAGAGAGAATCAGACAAGTTCATGGCCCGAACGCAAAACCGACCTCTACCCAAAGGAAGACTCTCCCCCAAAATCGCTTTGGTCTTCGGTCTCTTTTTATCTGCGATCTCGATCCCCATGCTCACGCTTTTCAGCAATCCTCTGAGCGGCCTGCTCGCGGGAATCGCTTTGGTGTTTTATGTAATGATCTACACCCCACTTAAACGAAAAAGCTCTTTCAATACATTGGTTGGAGCGATTCCGGGAGCAATGCCCCCACTAATTGGTTGGACGGCAGCTACCTACAGCATAGATTGGGGAGGCATTGTTTTGTTTGCTTTGCTCTTCTTGTGGCAAATTCCCCATTCCCTTGCCATTACCATCTACAGAGAAAAAGAGTACAAGAGCGCTGGTATCGTTGTCTTGCCGTCGGTGCAAGGTCTACACAGCACACGGTTTCAAATGCTCTTTTACACCGTTGCTCTGCTACCCATTCCTCCTCTTCTGTTCCTAACCGGTGTTAGTGGCTGGGCTACGCTCACGCTCGGTACGGCTGTTGGTCTGTGGTGGGCCTACAAGGCTTGGTTTGGGTTTGCAAAGGAAGGAAAGGAAAAATGGGCGCGTAAGTTCTTTCTCGCATCTTTGGTATACCTAAGCATCTTTTTCGTATTGATCACGGTCGATAAAATTATTGCAGGGTATGTATTATGAACCCTCCGGTCAAAGACCTCAGCCCTTGGTGGGGTTTATTCGCGATATTCTCCATTGGATTTCCCCTATTTTTTCTGTTTAAACCACCACCGCTCGAAGATTATGGTGCTTTACCAAGCTTCTCATTGCTCGATCAAAACCAGCGCGAAATTACGCAGGAAGATTTTCAAGGGAGCGTCAGCATTAGCAACTTTATCTTCACGAGATGCAAGGATGTGTGTCCTGCGCTCAGTACACGCATGGCACACGTTCAAGAGAGCATTCCATCCGCAAAACTCTTTTCCATTACCGTCGATCCAGAGTACGATACTCCGACAATACTCAAAGAGTACGCAAACCGTTTCAACGCAGATCATGAGAGTTGGCGATTCCTGACGGGCTCAAAGGAGCAGCAACATACCGTTACCCGCGGCTTTCAACAGGCTTATGAACGACAAAATACCGACGAAAAAAATCCCGTGATACTACACAGTCAAAAATTTATACTCGTGGACAAAAATGGTCACATTCGTGGTTTTTATCCGGACAATGCGCAAGGAACAAAAGATCTCATATCAGATTATCACTCTTTGAAATGGTTTTTTTGAGACCATCTCGAATCCAACTGAATTATAATCATTGATATGACCGTCCAAACCGAAACGCTTCCAACCTCGCCCGATCAACAAGCCGAGTTCCGCCCTTCCCAAAAAGCTCCCGAAAGGGATAATCCGTGGGAGGCATTCGTCACCGCCGTCGTTCTTGCGATTTGCGTGTACTGGGTACTCATACCGATTTGGCCACACCTCGACAGCCGGATTCTGGGAGATCCCGAAACAGATGCGATACGCGGGATGTGGGGCTTTGATCATATTCGTCGATCTTTGCTGCCCCCTCAAACGCCCCTTTGGTCAGATTTGGTCAACTTTCCGGCTGGCGCAATCTTCTTGACTCTTCCTTGGACAACGGGGATATTCATGGCACCATTGGGTGCACTGTTCGGCCCTTTTGTCGCTTGGAATCTCAGCATTGCATTCATGCTTTGGGCTTTGGGAATGAGTTCTGCATGGATGATCAAAACCTTGACCAAGTCGTGGGCCGCCGGCTTAATGCTGGGCTCTTTTATTACCGCTCAACCTCTTTTGCTTCATTCTGTTGGTGATGGAACCGCCGAGCACATCGCCCTATGGACCATGCCAATATTCTTGGGATCCGCGTGGAAAGCAATACACGAGCATTCTCCAAAATGGGCACTCTTGGCGGGCGTTGTTGCCTTCTTTTTGGCAATGGACTCTCCTTACCACGCAATTTATTCTGCGGTATCTGCGGTTTTTGTGCTTCCATGGGCTTTTATTCGGCGCTGGTCTCCCAATCAACGCATCGAACTTTTTTGGAGTTTGGGAACGCTCATCGTCGTCTCTCTTTTGGGTGCCTTGATCTTGTTTGTTCTCTATCAGGCCTTTCCGATCAAAATGGCGAGCGGAGCGGATAAAGTCGCTCTTTTAAAAATGAATGCCGCCGACGCTCGCAACTGGTGGCAACACGACTTCACCGATGTTTTTGTACGAGACAGCTCACTCGCCCCGACCACCATTCCCTCGATCCTAATTTGGATCTCGGTGGTTTTGATCACCATCGGAGCTCCTCGCTCTCTCCCATGGTTTTTTGCTGGGATGCTCATGTTGATTTTATCCATGGGCTTAAACGGCCGACTCCCCATTCATCTCAAGCAGTGGCTCGGAGGCACAGGTGTATTCTTGGGTGAAACCATTTTATATTTGAACAATCGTCTGTA